>NZ_JAHGAC010000045.1:0-13114 GCF_030248355.1 Vibrio sp. B172a
CAACCCGTTGTAATCCAGTTTGCTCAGAGCTTCTGGTGACAGCACCTTCACGTAGAGATCCCACTTAGGGTAGTTACCACGCCCAATTTCTTTATACAGATCATTGGTTAAATGGTTGAAGTCTTTACCCTGCATTGCGGTTACTTCATCAGGACGCAGGCTTTTGATACCTTGTTGGCTCTTCCATTGGAACTTTACGTAGTTCACATCGCCTAGCTTATTAATCCACTTGTAAGCGTGCACACCAAAGCCGTCCATCGTGCGATAGCTTGCTGGCGTACCTAGGTTGCTATAAACCCAAGTCAGCATGTTGGTCGCACTCGGCTCATGACTGAAGAAATCAAAGAATCGGTTTGGATCCTGAACGTTGGTAACAGGAGACGGTTTTAGAGAGTGCACCATATCCGGAAACTTAATTGAATCGCGGATGAAGAACACAGGCAAGTTGTTCCCTACCAAATCCCAGTTACCCTGTTCAGTATAAAATTTCGTGGCGAAACCACGAGGATCGCGAAGTGTCTCAGGTGATCCTTTTGAGTGAATAACGGTCGAAAAACGAACGAAAACAGGGGTTACCTTTCCTTTGTCAGTAAAAGGAGCGGAAACCGTTAAGTCACTAAAGTCATCCGATGCAACAAACTCACCATGAGCACCCGTACCACGAGCATGTACCACACGCTCAGGAATTCGCTCTCTGGCAAAACGCTGCAATTTTTGGATCAGGTGAACGTCTTGCAGTAATACGCTGCCGTTTTCCCCTGCTGTGATTGAATTCTGGTTGTCACCGACTGGTGCACCATTGTCTCTAGTTAGGGCTTGTGCTTGAGAAAACTGACCAATTATTCCCATCACAACCAGTAAAACACTATTTGATATTTTCATGTTGTGCTCCTACATCTCTTGTTGCGGGTACTGAACTTGATTAATACCTTTTAAGGTCCGCATAAAAGTAGAAACAATAACTCAAATAAAAATTGCAAAAATTAAACTAATTGAAACGATAAATAATTTTAATGAACACTTTTGATGAATTTTCTTGAAGCTCTAATAGATAGCAATCACTTTGCGCACATTTAACATACTTTTGCGCAAACCTCCTAACAAATAGAAGCAGAATTTCACTTTTACTCATAGAATGTTTTTTTATTGTTCATTTAAGAGTTGTATGATGTTTTTCAGTTCTACCTCCAAGCTATCTTTAGCAAGAGGTTTAAATTTTCTTCTAGCCTTTTTTCTTTTTCTTGTTTTTTTCGTAATCTACACAAGTTTTACGTTAGTAAAACTAAACAAATTTACAGCATTAGAAAGAGATCACATTGTCTCAGTAATCGAAGCAAAAGAAAGCTTTGAAGACTATAGAATCAACCCTACTTCAACATTGTCATATATCGAGGCTGTTAATAGTGTCGAAGAAGGAAAAGACAAAAGTCAACAATGCCTTGATTCCATAACATATATTGACAATATTATGTTTTCACTTCTAGGTTATGAGCGTGCTATCGAACTGTGTTCTATTGATATTTCTGACTCTATTGCATTTGTCAATGCAATTTCTATTGGTGAGCTTGAGGTCGCGTCGTCAATTTTAGATAAAATAAATGCGAATTCAATAGAGTTCTCTAGATTACTTCCAACAATAATTAAAACTATAACGGCTATTAGCTTGGTTTTTCTTTTTGTTTTTTTCATTTCATTTCTTTCATTACTGATATATTTAAAAAGAGAAATAACAAAAGATTTACTTGGTCTGGTTGATTCTCTTAAAGAGATAGAGGAAAGCTGCAAAATCTCTGACGATGTATTTTCTGGAAATATCCAAGAATTCAATCAGATATCATCATCAATAAGTAGCATGATGAAAAGAATGAAAGGGTTAATGATTAATATTCACGACTCGTGTGATTCTCTAACGCTTAAAAGTCAATCGATGAGGATAGACGCAAAAAATGTCAATTCAACGATAGAATTACAATCTCTAATGACAAAAGAAATTGTCATTTTTGTAGAAAATATGAATGACGCAACCAGAGAGATCGCAATAAACGCATCTAATGTTGCACAAAATTCTAAAGAAATCAGGGATCTTTCATTCTCTGGTCGAGATATGCTTTCCGAAGCAAATCACGAACTAATTCAACTAGTGGATCAGGTTAATCTAACAAACACTACCGTTAAATCCCTGACGGATAGTGGAGCAAGGATCAGTGAGGTTTTATCTGTAATCATCTCAATTTCAGAGCAGACCAATTTACTTGCTTTAAATGCCGCGATAGAAGCTGCTCGAGCGGGAGTGCATGGTAGGGGCTTTGCAGTTGTTGCGGATGAAGTGCGGACGCTTGCTACAAAAACACAGCGCTCTGTAGAAGAGATAGAGTCTATTATTCATTCATTTAATGAATCCTCAGAAGAAGCTTTAACTGCTATGACAGATAATATCAGCAAAGCAAGAAGCACAATGGAGAGAGCGAAGAATACATCCAACACAATATCTAGCATAGCAGATCTGGCAGAAGAAATATCTGACTCAACAAGCTTGGTTGCAGTTGCTGCGGAAGAACAAACTTCCGTTGTAAATAGCATACAAGAATATACAGCTAATCTTGAAAGTTCAGCTATAAAGTGTAAGGAACTAGCGATAAAAGTTGAACATTCGACAAAATCTACACAGCAAGAGGCTGATCAAATGAAAGTCAATATAGAGAAGTTTAATATTGACTATTAAAGAATAATTATATTACTTAACATATCTGTACCCCATTCTTTTATGGAGTACAGATATTTATTGGAAACACGTCTATGAACTTTGGCTCTTTTTTTTCAAAAATAAAACAAAAAATAAATGAAGCTAATAATTTGAATGACTTAACAATCTGGAAAAAAAAGCAGACGGTTAATAATTCTGGCTTATCCTTCAAAACAAAAGATGGAGTTTTAGCTGAGAGAAACTATATAAACAAAGATTAATATTTTTATTAAAAAAACCACCTACATAGTAGGTGGCAAAGAGAGTGTATAGATGTTGTAGTAAGACCTGTTTGAATTGGTTAAAATCAAGCCTCATTCAGCCTACAAATAGATAATACGACAAACAAACATACTTAAAAAGCACTCAATTGCATATATGTGAGCCTCAGTCTCATTTTTAAAAACAAGATGAACATTATAATAATACATTTGCATTTCACTATATAATTCTATTCGTGTGGATTAGATTTAATGAAAACCTAACAAATAACTATAATCTAAATACGTCAATAAAAAAATTAAAATCACCTTTTAATCAATAAGTTATAAATTTAGTCTATAGACCTCGATGATGAAACTGAACCATCGTTATTTGATACAAATATTCTTAGCGAAGATATGTATCGATAAACAAAAACATGGTATCGCGTAACAATTTTTCAAAGTAAAACTAAGTTTATCTATAATAATAAATTACTCAGTCTCTGCCATTCAAATTGACTATCAGGAATGATGCCCATTTTGGCTGATTTATCGACGATTCTTAATATCCAAAACGGCCTGGTGAATTAGGTTACATTCAATTTAACCTGCCCTATTTAGCAACCCCGAGCAAAGCACGTTACTCCTACATCTGTCTACGCTCACTCTAAATGAGAAGTTTTGAGCTTATCAGTAATGACGGTTATCACGCATATATCCACACTAGTGCCCTTCTACGAGCAGTCCCGCATTGATGATAGTGCTGATATTCACCACGAGCTGCAAAAAATGATGTCGGCGCACTTAGGTTTGAACATAATGGCTCAAACCTTATCTACGAGTTGATTTAACTACCGGCAAGTAGAAAAAGCCTTGTTAGAGTTGACTGCGGATTTTGACCATCTAGCACAAGCTCAGCGCTGTAGAGAGTTACGCTTTGGTCATGGAGCACCAACGGATGAACGTTAACAGTCCCAAATAGTGATGACGTTACAAAGGTTAGGCCATCCCTTACCCGACATTTGGCAAGTACTGCGGCAACCTTCCGAAAGCAACAAGATAGCCAAATCAAGATAACAAACGTTACCCCTCTAAAAACAGTTATGCCCCATTATAAGACAGAGTAAATACTCATTCATATCCTGTTAGTTGGTTTTTTCCTTACTAAAAGTAATCCATTCTTCTAATGCTATTGTTGTTAATCCTCGTGTTGTATTACGGGGGCTCTTAAGTTATCAACATCGTACACAGAACCACCATGTTGTATTTATTCAACATGGTGCATTTAGAAAGAACGTCTTCCCCCAACGGTATCCTTAAACCTTGCTCGAGGAGCTTTGCCATCCATCATCCGTTTAAGGTTCGCAGGTATAAATTGACTTGAATCGAGAGTTTGCCAACTTGCTTCACCGTTTTCTTCTGGCGTCCAATTGATGGTTGGTACGTTATCTTCAATCGCAATGGACAAAATATTGAGTTCACCGAGAGCAACCATAAGGTTCTGACACAAGAGGATTTTGAGCGGTTTTTAGAGCAGGCTGAGGAATGGGAATGAGAAAAGGCGTCATCGTGACGCCTTTTATTTTTTACTCTTTGAAGCAGGGAAGCCCCTGACTAACACGCCAATCTTTCACTATTTTGACTATCCCTTCAGGCGTATCCTCACCCGGGTTCTCTGGGTAGTAAATTAAGTCTGAACCCGCAGGATGCTCCGTAATTAATATGAAGTGTTCAAGCAACTTATCTTGATAATCATCGCTGCCCTTTGATTCAATTATCTCATCTAGTAAGTTTATAAAATCAGCTTCAGTATAAGCACTCAGTGTGTTTTTTCGTTTAAGCATGAGTCTTCATTTGATAATGTACTGCTGCAATATCAAAGCTTCCTATCTCATAAACAACTTGAGTAGCAACCCCGCGAGAATCTAGGTATTCATCCATAGCACCAATACATCCAAGTACGGGGATAGTTTTTTCTGGTCGATGGTGGTTAGGATTACCAAGAATACTTAAAACCTGCTTCCTGTTAGTTAGTAGGCGGAGGTCACCAGCATAAAATGAGGAGTTACTAACCACAACGGAAATCAACCGCTCTGTTTTTCGCTCGAACTTAAACTCTATACCAGTGGTGTAAGATGAAATATAAAAAGCATCACTAGATGGGTTCAGGACCTCTGGCACATTACCCCCTACTAAGGATATAAAGCTCGGGTCTTTCAGGAGTGCTCTATACTCAGTCCCTAAAAAGTTATTATAGGATTGCATTTTAGTACCAACCATTATTCTTGTTAATATCATGTAGTTTAGTTCTAGCGTTTTCTAGTTCTTGTTCGCTGTAGCCTTGCTCTTGTAGACACGACTTAATAGCGTCAAAGTTAGAGTCTACTGCTGATTTTATATCCATTGCGTCAGCGTGTTGCTTCTCTTTTTTATTTCTACCACCGTAGGTTTCACTACATTTACGGTGAACTTCTTGAGGTATCGCAATAGCCGCTGCAGAATTGATTAAAGTTCTCTCTTGTTCTCTGGTTAAGGATTGTCCTAACAAAGTCTCAGTTGCAGTTTTTAAAGCTGCTTGTGAAGGAATATGATCTATGTCCATTCCATCTTTAACACTTCTTGGAGCAAGTTCTCCGTATGTACCAACCTCAAGGGGCTTCACCTTCGGGTTGGCTTTGCCCGAGCTATTTTTGTTGTAAACCACATAGAGCGGAGCAATACCTGAGCTTTCAGGGAACACCAAGATCGCATCACGCCAGTCTTTCTCTTCTGGCGCAGGCGTAACGATGACGTTCGCATCGCTATCCGAGTGAATTGGCGTGACCAGTATATCGTCTTTTTCAAACCCATCACTATGATCGGGAGTAGTTTGCCAACTTGCTTCACCGTTTTCTTCTGGTGTCCAATAGATAGTTGGTCCGTTATCTTCAATCGCAACGGACAGCTGGCCATTATTTCCCTGTTTCACGTATTTGATGGGGATGCGCGTGTCGTCTACATGATAGCCCTGCACGTGCGGGTAAAACTCTCCATCTTGGGGCTCGGTAATGTGGACACGAACGCGGCTTTGCGCCGCGGTCACTTGGCGTAAATCTTGGTCTGTGTATTGGGTGTTATCGCCAAATAAGCTTTGCTGCATGACAAACAAAGCGCCAATGCCTTCTACTTGCCAGCGGTAGCCCTCAACGATTTTGTCTTTCAATGTTCCTGCCAGTTTATCCAACTGCATCGCCGCAGTTTGGGTTTGCTGCGTTTGCTCTGGTGAGCCGGCAACAGCTGCGGAACTTCCCATGGCCATTTGTGCTTGTGTTGCTTGAATGGCAGGCATGACAGCCGCTGGGGTCGCATTCGCTTGCGCAAAGAAGAATGACCAAGGCCCGAAGTTACTGATTGACTCTTGCTGTTCACCAATTTCAATACAACCTTCTGGTCTGGTGCAGGATTTAGCGAACACGAGCGAGCTTGTGGCGTCTTTTAAGTTAAGTATAGCTACGTCGCCTTCGACGAAATCAGCGGCGTTGATGGCTCGGTATTTGGTCAACCCAAGCAATGGATCGCTGTGTTGGTAATGACTGTTGCGGATGTTGTTGTAGGTTTGCGGGCGCAGAGGCGGAAAAGTGTTCTTTTTGTCCGGTGTTTGTTTTTGCTGTGCTTCTGCAACAACAATTTCATCACCAATTGTGAGTGATAGAGGGTCGGCCTCAAACACTGGGTTAAGCGAGAGCAAGGCTTTAGCACCCATACCATGCCGTTCAGCTATGCTCTGCCAGCTTTCCCCTGCAACTACGATGTGCGTCGCTGCGGTCTGTTCGGCTTCCGTCTCATCGTCGATATTGTCTGAGCGTGATTCTTCCGGCTGTTTGACCGCATCAAAAAGTGCGGGGACATCCAACTTTATCCCGTTTTCGCTCAGCCAATCTTCGCTGAGATTATCGAGCTCTTCTCGTGTGATTTGGCGCTCAAGATAAATGATGTATTGGTTCTCAAGGACTTGGTTGGCCAACTTCCAATACACCAAAATAGCGCTTTGGTCTTTGGTAAAACCGCGCTCGTCATTGAGCGTCTCTTGTGTCGATCGCGTAGCGTAAAACGCCCATTTTTCTTGTCCGAGAATTTTGTACTCTTGGACCAGTTCACCATCATTAAAGTGGTAGTAATAGCCCTCTGTCGGCAAGCCTAGGCGTTCGCCCAATCGCACAGCCGGAACGACAGGTATAAAACCTTCCTCTGTTTTATGGCTGCCGGCTTTTTGTAGTGTGATTGATTCCAATGATGTCAGCCCGAGATTGTCGTCAGCGATGTGGACATTTAAACGCTTTGGCTCATCAAATACACATAACGCTGTGTAGCGGGTACCTTGCTCGGTATTGGCTTGCTCCCAGCGGGTTACCGCGTTCTCTTTTTCAGTTTTCGCTAAAGCAAAGTCATTGTGTACCATTTTCTTTATGGTGGCATCCGAGCAGCCGACTTCGAAGCTGTACTCAAATTCCTTGGTGATTTCCTCTTCACTTTCGACTGCGATCGGCTGTGGCGTATAAGCTCGTTCGAGTGTCGCGGTCTCTCCAATACGTGTGCTGTATCCTCCCGTTGCTCTGGGGATTTTCGTCTTTGCTAACAACTCCTCAGCCGCATCTTCCGAAAATGCAGAGATAACCTCAGAGTTCAGCCGCCATGTTTTAGGACCAATTGGGTCGTTGTAACTCAGAAGTGCGGGAATTTGAGGTGTATCACTCACGAGTACGAGCTTACCCTCGTGGAGGTGTTGTTTTAGCTGATCAAAGGTAAGATGAGCAGGAATGGCAGAGGCGATATCTGCTTCCGCGAGGTTGTGGAAGTTGCCCTCTATCAACCCGAATTCATGGGACATTACTTCCGACAGTGGAAGGGTTTTATACGACACACAAATACCTAAAGTAAATACTAATTATCACGGCAATTAGCAGTAAGCGTGCCATTAACTTTCTTCTGCAAAATCAGCTAGGTAGAATGATAGTAGTATACGCCGATACAATTATTTGGTTATCGAGCCAAAAAGTTGGATATAAATCCAAGAAGTTGGTCGGTGTTGGCTGTGGCCTTTGTGTATGGAATCTGTTTAGTTGAAGCGATACATATGGTGTTTTTTCCCGCGAACACATTCGTAGTGGGCACGTTGTGGATTTAATAGTTCTAAGAAGGTTTTGCCTCAACATTCGTTAGGGCAAATACTCTACAAATTTGAGAGGCGTGCGTTTTCCCTAGAAAATCTAATCTGGTTTTAGAAGGGGCAGATAATGATCATTTGGGAGTGTGAATACACTGGATATCGTATTTTACAGGAGGCTGTATAGCCTCCTGAAGCTAGTTTGGCAGTTTAGGAATAACATCTGGGTACGATTTTGCGAATGAGTCAAACTTATCGCCTATCTGTTCTATTGCATCCCATTCAACAGCTCCTGTAGGAAGTTTGGTTTTATCTTGTGTAACAATAGCTAACAGCAAATTTTCAACCGTATTGTAGCTCTCTTCATCTTTCATTTTAGCAACAGCATTCTCTGGTTTACCTGCTGAAACTGGCTCATTGAAATAAGCCGTTTCAAAATCAATAATTGAGCCAAACACCTGGCTGTACTCTGACATTTGTTCAAGAATTTTGCTGTTGTTAGTCCATGCAGGGTTTGTTTCAATATTAGGTTTTCTTTCCTTTTTATCCTTCCCTTCGACTTTCATGAGTCGGTATTTAAGGATCTGCTTGGTATCAATATCATGAAGTACGAAGTAACTTTTTTTGAAATGGTTGAGAATTTTCATGAACATTGAAACTTGCACTTTTCCTCCGCAGCGAAGGATGAACAAGTCATCAAAAGTCGTGTCACCTTTTTCTTTGTAATCTTTGACTACTTTACCAAATGCAGTGTATTCAGTATCTCCTTCAACCAATAAAACTTTACCACCAAAGAAAAACTCCATTACATCTGGGTTAAATAAGTTAAACAATTTCAATGATTCTGTTTCATCTTCAGTGAAGTTGATTTGATCTGGTCGAAAAATTGTTGTCGCCTCAACCTCGTCATTCGAATTATTTTCTACTCGAATAATCTTAGTGTGATCACGTGTTAAGTCGATAAAACTTGGAGAGTGAGTAGTTATCATTACTTGCCAGTTTTCATTATTCTCGGCAAGGTTATATAGCATGTCCCTTGTATCTCTACAGGCTGAAGGGTGTAAACTTAATTCGGGTTCATCTAGTAGTAGTAAATGTGACTTGTAATCCCCTAACTCATTATATTTCTTTGTTTTCTTTCCAGAGGATTCATATCCCATTTCAGCGATTTGTTTCAGAACAGACCAAAGTAACGTTCTTCTAGCACCGCTACCATGATGACTTATTGGGAACACCTGCTCTCCTTTCCCAAATCGAACATCCACTTCTGATGAGTCAAAAATCTTCAGGTTAGAACTGACAATATCTTTCTCACTAATATTGATTTTTAGTTCATGATTAGGGATGATTTTGGAAGCATATTGAGAGATTTCTTTAGCCAAGGTTTCCAGAGTCTCAGTACTTTGTTCCACGAACTCTTGTTTTAAGGATGACATTTGATCATACAGGGATGAGTAATCTGCGTTTTGTTTTGTTGGTTTGAAGTTTCTAACTTGCTCTTCTAAGAAAACATCAACCAGAATACTTTGAATTGCTTCAGATTGATCCTCTGGGTTGCTAAAGGTGCCAACTAAATGTGCCTTTGGTCTATTCTTTTTTGAGGCACCATCATTAGACCATGGCATTCTTGGTTTATCTGTATCTTCTGCAAAACGATTCTCTTTCACTAAGTATCCATACCTAGAGGGGGCGTTGTCTTTCTTTCTCCAAATAAAGCGTTCTTTAATTAGGTAAGAGGTTTCTTCAGTTTCATTCTCTTTTGGTTTGTAGAAATGATCACTCGGTTTGTCAGCTCCTGAGCAACGTGTGTGTATCTCGACCGTTGGTAAGGCATCTTTATCCAAAACTCGATTATGAAAATCATCTAAAACAAGTTTTTCACTGTTAACTGCTGCATGATAAGCCTTTAGTATTGTGCTTTTACCAAAATTGTTCCCACCAACCAAAATGACTATATCGTCTAGTTCAATCTCGACAGGTGTGGAGCCAATTGAGCGAAAATTGCTCACTAATAATTTTTCTAATCTTACTGCCATATGCCCTCCAATGAGTATGGCAGCATTTTAGTGCTTATCTGCTTATTAACGAAATAGAACTTCTTAATTATTTGATTTTGGTTATTCTTTATTCGTTGCGCTGTAGATGGATTACAATCGACTGATCAGCACCATTGATATTGGATATAAAGCTAATGACTTTCTATACCTGTAGTTATCCATGAGTTGCTAATTTAGGGAAGTCATTGGCAAACTTTTGTCCAAATTCGAGCTAGCGATTGCGGCTTTTCGTACATCTAACGACATAACTCTTTGATGTAGTATGTGTCTTGTATTTAAGAGCTGAATAACTATTATTTGTGGGCGTGTACGAAGACCAGAATGATAAAGTGTAACGTTTTCTTCGACTGGTACCTCTACTACTTGAGTACCCTCCAAAAGTGTAGCTATCGAAGTTGATCAACTCATTGAAAGGGGTTCGCTCTAGACTTCTGCGTCAAGAGTTTCCAATCATTCATCGTTACTTGTGGAAAGGGGCGCTTTGGAGTCCAAGTTACTTTGCTGGATCTTGCGGCGAAGCAAGTCTTGAGACTTTAACTAAGTACATTGAGAGTCAGAATCGTCAGGACTAATTTTTGCTACTTCGTAGCAATGGCTTACATCCTCCCTATAAACGGGGGTTTTTACGCCAAAATAATAAACAGTATTAAAGTTTGCCACAAAGAGTCAGGTATACGTTTCAATTATAAAAATGATTGCTACTGCAATTGAGTGCCAACCAGAATAATTCTAGTTCACCCAAAAATAAGAAATCAATTTATTAAAGTTATAAAAATTTAATCTCTTAAAGACAGAAACATTTGTAAAACTCATCTAGGAAAAGTTAATTCGTATGGTTCTTGTAGAAAAAATGACTCATTTTTCCTCTGTTTTAATTTAGAATCATAGTCTAAAAAAAAGCCCGCATAAGAAGGAGAGCGGGCAAAACATTCTTTGGAATAGTAGAGTAACTTGATTTAACTCAAGTAAAAGCCTGTGTCAGAGAATGCGTTTAGCTATCTCCTTTGCCAATAGTTGGGGTCTAATCCTCTACTAGCCAAAGTAATATCCATGCAAACGGTCAAAAATGCTAACTTTTTCCACTAATAATTTGAGTTACATTCTCAAATTATTTCCACGATTAAACAAACCAACCCCAATAGACATCTAACCACCTGATTATTAACAAATAAATCAAGATACTAAAATTAACAAAACCGATATGGTGATACGAAACCAGTCGTAAGGATAGAGCCCCAGATAAAATAGAGGTAATTTTGTGCAAATTATCTTAATAATTGCGCATTAAATAAAAATGTTTACACAATATTTATTTTTTTATGATAATAATTTCGTAGTTCCCTACGTAAAAATAGGCCAATAACAGTGATGACAGCGTCATACTGATACAGTTTAGATTCGATAATGTAAAGATCTTTAATATCTAATCGACGAATGAAGTTATGAGAAAGTTTTTGGCGTTTTTCTTTAAAGAAAACCACGCGACTATTCGGTAGGAGTTTTGACAACAAAAATACAAAACCTTATGGTCCAACAAAAGGAAGCGAAAATCTTATTTTAAAAAATTAATTAAGATGATTTTTATGGCGACTTGAAAATAGGATTGCGATATCAAGTATAGGTCTTATGTAAATGCTATCGCGGATACGTTCACCAATATAAGCAAAGGATCATGACAATGCATTCACCTCTATTGTGTTATTTATGTCAGCAACCTATTTTGATAAACTCTCATTTCTATAAGCTCGAACATTGCGTTCAAAATGCCCAGTCCTCATCCAAAGCCCTTATCACTCAACAAGTTTGTATATCATGTGTAACTTTACGTTTAACAGGAGCTTTTGATACACAACTTGTAAAACGGATCACATCCGATACCATTGAGGAAACAAACTTACAGCGATGTATTTACCTCGAAGAAGAACACGTACAGCTATTACCTTATTTTTTAACCTCATATCATTCGTTTTCAAAGGAAAGTGCGAGTGACATCGAACAGCTATCGTGACTTCTCACCGCCCTATCGGCTGATGCTTTTTATTTCGTTAGCCGTTGTTCGATAGTATCGAGGCTTAGGCTGCTTCCACAAACAGAGGCGACCATCCAGCCGCCTTTAATTCTAGGATGCCTTTGTCACGGATCTTAGGAGCGACATTTAAGTCACGATCGATATCTTTAGTTCCTCTAGACGAACAATCCCAGTACTTTACAACGAGAAACCTTCTGAAATGAGAACTTGAGAAGAGCTCCCAAACAAAATAGAACAAAAGTAAAAACACAAAAAAAAAGAGGATTTGATATGAAAAATTTGCCTTCTGCAATTCCATTGATTTTTGCTTTTTCTGTTAACGCATCAGATATTAGTATGGTAACTTTTCAATGGAATGGGATCGTGCCACTAAATTCAGAACCAACGCTGTTTTTGGTAACAAGTACAAATGAGCTTTTGACAAATATACAAAATGGCATCATCGTTTTTGAAAATAAAGCGGGGAAAGTGAACATTGCCGATACCACACCTTATATGTTCAAAGCAGTGACAGTGACTAATACTGACGGAACTTATGAACCAGATAAAGCGGTCGATGTCGACTACAGAATATCTTTAAATTCTATTTCGTCTGGAAAACTAGGATTGGTGGATTTTGGTGATAGAAAGTACTTTGAAGTAAAAGCAAATGGAATCGGCTTAACATTTTTAAATGAAATTGAAAAACAGGCAGGACAAATGACCACAATATCGCTCGGTAAAAAAGATAATGTAGAAAGCTTCACCGCAGCAAAAGAAAGAGATAAGTGGATTGTTCAAGCAACGATTCATGTAGAAACAATCACAATATGACGACTCATCGCCCTATCGGCAGATACTTCTTATTTCGTTAGCCGCTGCTCGATAGTATCGAGACTTACGCAGCTTCCATAAGCAGAGACGACCGTCCAGCCGCCTTTAACTCTACCCAATGGCGCC
>NZ_JAHGAC010000046.1:0-12913 GCF_030248355.1 Vibrio sp. B172a
CACCACTGCGTAGTGGTGCGCCTTTCACCACCACCTAAATTAAGTTCGCTTTAGGCTCATCAGATTTAGATGGAGAACTGGGCGCCATTGGGTAGAACTCTTACACTTTGTGATTAGGCTTAACTCGGTTAATGAACCGCTGTGAAAGAAGTAACGTTGGCATTTTAAGCTCCTGTTTTCAGGGGCACATTTTTGCGTTAAAACGACTACTAATGTGCAATAACACTTAAAAAAAATCTAAGAGCGATTTGCTATCAAACAGTTACCACAGGCAATCACTCATAATCGCCAGATTATGACGAGGGTTTACGACAAAATTGCTAAAGGAATGTTCGGAGCTCTTGTAGTGACCACCAACGTTTATCCATATGATAGATTTGTCATAATTACGATTCTTTTTAGATAGACAGTTGTACATTTTGATTAATGGTGCAATTGCACGTCTCTTTCCTTAGAGTCTTACACAAATGTAAAGTAGCAGAAAAGTCACTGTATAGTTGTTCTGATATTGTCCTTGTGTACATTTACGGACACTAAAGGATTTTAAAATGACTATTATCAAATCTGCATTATGTATGCTTCCTGTTATGTTGCTATCTACAAGTATCTTTGCTTCAACGACGCAAGGATTTAATGGTCCCGCAGTTCAACAAGGTTTCAAAGGCCCCTTTCAAGGAGTCCATTCGGTGATAGATGCGCTAAATGCTAACGATGATACCCTTGTAGTATTGACAGGAAATATTTCTGCCACTATCGGTGAGGAAATGTATCATTTTGTTGACCAAACAGGCTCGATTAGTGTTGAAATTGATCATGATAAATGGTTGGGCCTATCCATCGACTCAAAGACTAGAATTATTATTTACGGCGAAGTGGATAAAGATTTTGCCCAAGCCGCAATGATTGATGTAAAAAGAGTGCAATTGGCAAATTAACCAATGAATTGCCCTGCGTTCATTGTTAAGGCCGTTCTCACTGGACAGGTCATGTCCCTATACCACGAAAACTATATAAGAACTGTAAACATGAACATTCTGCTTGTTGAAGACGATATAAACTTAAGTCGTTATATTGAAAAAGGTCTGACAGAGGCGGGGCACTCCGTTCAATCGGTCGATAATGGTAAACATGCGTTATCAATATGCCTAATGGAAGAATTTGATCTCGCCATCATAGACCGGATGCTCCCTGGTTTGGATGGCTTATCACTCGTAAAAGCCATGAGAGCATCACAAATACCAATCCCGGTCCTTTTTCTTACATCGCTTGGCGGAATTGATGACCGAGTAGATGGTCTTAACGCAGGAGCTGACGATTATCTAACGAAGCCTTTCGCATTTACAGAGTTATTAGCTAGGTTATCAGCACTATCGCGTCGAGCTATAGCTGTTTCTACACCAAATGTTTATGAATTAGCTTATGGAGATCTTAAACTGAACCTATCTGAGCATACTGTTATGCGACAAGGGCTACCACTTCGGTTACAACATAAAGAATTTCGCATTTTGGAGTTGTTCTTAAGACACCCAGGTAAAGTCATAACTCGCACTATGTTGCTAGAGCATGTTTGGGATATTCATTTTGAGCCACAAACCAGTGTGGTCGAAACACATATCAGCCGACTCAGACAAAAACTTGAAAAGCCTTTTGGTGATCAATTAATTCATACTGTTCGCGGGGCGGGCTACAAGTTGGAATACCGAACAGAAGGTCAAAAATGATGCGTTCGATATTCGCAAGACTATCTCAATCTCATTACTTCCCTGATTGGCTTAAAACTTCAGCAATGCAGCAAGGGGGAATGCTTATTATCACTTCTTGCATCAGTATAATTCTAATGTCATCACTAACGATATCTTACGTCGATTATCACCTTGATGAGCTCAATGATGAGATAGAACAGAACATTGAGGCATTCATGAAAGGAGAGACAAGCGAAATTGACGACGAGCCTATTGATGAAGATGATATAATTACAGTTCTGGAGGTGGGTTTTGCCTTATCGGGGATCCTGGTACTCATTATTTCCACAGTAGTCATCATCTATACGACAAGGATGAATCAATCACAAATCGAAGGAATTGAAAGAGTACTGCATGCCGCCGCCGCAGGTAACCTTTCGGCGAGGACTAATGAGTCTATGCAGGAAAATGATCTTAGCAGAATTGGTTATGCTATCGATGAAATGCTATCTCAGTTACAAGGTGCAGTTGCAAGTATGAACGATATTTCAGCAAATATCGCTCACGAATTGAAAACACCTATTACCCGATTGCAACATAACCTACAATCACTGGAAGAAGCAGGATACTCCAAGGAATTACAGACAGATCAATTCAATAAATTGCTCTCGCAGACAATTAAGGAGTCTAGTCGATTAGCCTCTATTTTTGATGCTTTGTTACGTATTTCTCAAATTGAGTCCGGTCATCGACGCCAGCGCTTTGCCTCTCTGAATATCACCAGTCTTTTAGCTACCATCGCAGATATTTATATTGATGTAGCAGAAGATACGGGAATGATCTTACAAGTACATAATTCGGCGGGTCAATTACACCTCTTAGGTGATCAAGAGTTGTTGATGCAAGCATTAGCAAACCTGATAGAGAATGCACTGAGGTATTGTCCAAAAGGAAGTCAAATTAACTTATCATGTCACGTCTTTGAGTCAGAGCTTCTTATCACTGTGAAAGATAATGGACACGGTATAAGCGACAGTGAGAAAAAGCGGGTATTTGAACGGCTTTACAGAGGAAATAAGGCTCGAAACGATGGAGGCCTTGGATTGGGACTATCGTTAGTCAAAGCGGTCACAGAGCTCCATCATGGTGATATTAGCCTTTTTGATTGTCATCCCGGTTTGGGAGTAAAAATCACTCTTCCCCTACGAAGTTGATTAAGCACTTTGTAATTATTTATCAGTTACAAACACTAGAGAACCTTACAATAATGTAAGGTTCTCGCAAGGTTAATGTACACTTTCGAGCCTATAATCCCCAGTAACAATGCTATGGCCATAAGTTTTATGGGGAAATAATGAAAAAATTCGCACTGATTCTACCAACAATCACCTTACTCGCTGCTTGTGGTGGTTCTGATTCCAACGAAGGGACAGTTATCCCACCGATGAATAAGTTACCTGATATCATCGAAGGAGAGCTAACGGCGCTAAATAAGACAACAGGTACAGCTACTGTTGGGCGCTACAACGTTGATTTGGGACTTTTAATGCAGACTCGATCGACAATTG
Organism: Vibrio sp. B172a; assembly: GCF_030248355.1. NCBI lineage: Bacteria > Pseudomonadati > Pseudomonadota > Gammaproteobacteria > Vibrionales > Vibrionaceae > Vibrio > Vibrio sp. B172a. The sequence goes on from NZ_JAHGAC010000046.1 coordinate 3,251, forward strand.
AAGCTATCGACAATCTAGCGCTAGGTATGATTTTGACGCTACACACTGATGGCAATCAAACTGTTCAATCTGTCACATACGATGACCTACTTGTCGCTCCAGTTACTTCGTTCGATGCAGAAGCAAAAACGCTAACAATGGCAGGAAAATCAGTGATGACTCAAAACGCCAAGCTGGGAACGGGGTTGGTGTTGGATGCTAGTGTGATTGGAAAAGTGTTAGAAGTCAGTGGTTTTACTGTTGACCAAAACACTATTCAGGCAAGTTATATTGAATTAGACGAACAGAACGTACAGCCTGAAGGCGATGTTGTTGGTGAAATAGAAGGCGTAGTAACTAACCTTGACGCGACAGCGAAGACTTTCAACCTAGGTACAATGGTTATCAACTATGCCAATATTAATCTATCGTTTACTTTGCAAAACGGTCAATGGGTTGAAGTATCCGGAATCTTCAAGGACTCGACTATCGCCGCTACAGAAGTAGAACTGGAAAGCTACGATTACGGCGATAACACCAGCATCGAGGTTGAGGGACGAGTTACTCAAATCAGCACAGATAAGGCCACGGGACGAGTGACAAAGTTGCTTCTGAATGGTTCGCGTACAATTGAATTGCCGGCTAATGCTGTTAAATATGAGGACTTTCTATATAGTGGCGCCCATCCAGTCATTAAGCCAGATATGTTTATCGAAGTAGAAGGACGCTGGATAAAAAACAGCATTCAAGCCCTTGAGGTTGAATGTGATTACGGGTGCCAAAATACACCAGTGCTCCCACCCACTACGCCTCCAAGTGCTACAGGTGAGTTTAATGTTGAGGGGATGGCAAGCTATAACCAAGCGACAAACACAATTACCTTAAACGGTTTCACTTTTATTGTGGGCCAATTTGCAGAATGGGAAGATATTCATCCTGCCAACTGGAACAGTCCAACTTGGGTATCCCTGTCGGGCACAATGGACAGTCAAGCAAATCTAGTTTGGGAAGTTGAAAATGAGTATTACCCTGAGCCAGATATTGACCTTGAAGGTATCGTAACGATTGCAGATGATAACTACTCGTTGTGGGGGTATCACTCAACAGATAACAATCTCAGAGAAATAACCGCACGTTGGGGGTTAAGGGTTGAAGTAGAATGTCGATTCAATCAAGCCAATAACACTATCAGTTTTTGTCAGTTTGACGACTAATTGCGTGTAGAGAAAAGATTCTCTTGTGTAATGGTGAACTACATGTCTCATTCAGTGCTCGATTGTTTACTCAATCGAGCACTGAATGAGTTTCCCCAGTTACCAATATCATACTTCATTAACTATTGCGTATCATACCAACGTAGTGCTCGTGGTATTGAAGGTGGCAACCTTATTATTCCTAGTTCGCAATATGTCTTCGTGAATTGAACTAATCAAACCAGAAAACTCGTTTATGGAAACGAAAGTGAACTTACAAAATAATGATTTAGTTTTGAAAGTTGAGATTTGGAGTTAGAGGTGACAGTAATTCATATCTTTCATAGGTGTGTATGGGAGCGTAAAATGGCAATTTTTGGTAGTTGACTATGAAATTAATCCCCTTCTTATTTTATCTTACAGTGAGCACGGTGGCACTGATTGGGTGTCGGGCTGAATTTGATGAACAAAACCTATCACAGTTAGGAACTGAAAAATTCACGCCTCAAGCGTGGAAAAAAGCGTCTGATCATGAAAGAGGAGCCATGATGTTGTCATTTTTCAAATCGTATGACATCAATGCCTTAACCTCCTCTGATGTACAACGGTTGCTTGGTGAGTCAACTCGTTATTATGATTATGATGACATTCCAGCTTATGCACTCGGCGGCAATGTAGAAAGTATATATGGCGAAGGTTATATGATGGTATTTATTCCTGATGAGCATGGGACGATTGTTGAACACTTCGTTGTGCCGAGCATTAAAGCACAGCCTTAATCACTTTTTACAGACTTTATTTTTGGCATAGCTATGTTCGAATTTTATCGAGCCCCTTATGCCATTTCAGCCTGTTTATCTTCCTTTTAGTCGTTTGCCACATGCTTTGAGCGAGACTTGTAATTTATCAGATATACGCTAGGAAATACCAAGCGGACGTGGAACATGTCCAAATGAATCAGGCTCACGTGGTTTACAACAAACAATTAGATGATATATTGAAATTCGTTCATCAAAGCGCACTTAACGAGTAAATACGCACAATCAATCCAGAGTTCACCTACTCTTTCAAGATCGCGATAAAAAGAAAATCGCAATTTGGGTTGTAAATCATATTAAAAATCAATTATGTAAGATTAATCGACTGCTTTTTGTTCCAACACTCTCTCCTGAGGTTCTGACTTTTCATTGATTACTCGATATTTGCATTCTACCATCCAATTTATTCACCCTATATCCAACTTATTGGCACCATAACCAAAAAATTGGACAGACACACATTAATATCATCCCATTTGCCTGATTTTTTTGAAAAAAAACAATGGCACGCTTTTCGCCAATTAGCGTGATGTTTGGCTTTTACTTTAGGTATTAGTGTGTCGTATAAAACTCTCCCGCTTTACTTAGTTACAACGACCCAGTAGGTCCTAAAACTTGGAGGCTGAACTCTGAGGTTATCCCTGCATTCTCTGATGATGCCGCTAATAATTTATTAGCAAAAACGAAAATCACCAGAACAACGGGAGGATACAGCTCTTGTCTAGGGGAAACCTCGACGCTCGAACGAGCTTACACGCCTGCCATTCAAGCAACACAAGCACAAATGGCCATGGGAAGTTCCGCAGCTGTAGCTAGCTCACCAGAGCAAACGAAACAAACCCAAACCGCAGCGATGCAGTTGGATAAACTGGCCAGCACATTGAAAGATAAGATCGTTGAGGGCTACCGCTGGCAAGTAGAAGGTATTGGTGCTTTGTTTGCCATGCAGCAAAGCTTTTTTGGCGATAACACCCAATACACAGACCAAGACTTACGCCAAGAGACCACGGCGCAAAGCCGCGTTCGTGTCCACATTACCGAGCCCCAAGATGAGGAGTTTTATCCACACGTGCAGGGCTATCATGTAGACGACACGCGCCCCCCCATCAAATACGTGAAACAGGGAAATAATGGCCAGCTGTCCGTTGCGATTGAAGAGAACGGACCAACCATCTATTGGACACCAGAAGAAAACGGTGAAGCAAGTTGGCAAACTACCCCCGATCATAGTGATGGGTTTGAAAAAGACGATATACTCGTCACGCCAATCCACTCGAATGGCGATGCGAACGTCACCGTTACGCCTGCGCCGGAAGAGAAAGACTGGCGTGATGCGATCTTGGTATTCCCTGAAAGCTCAGGCATTGCTCCGCTCTATGTGGTTTACAAAGAAAGCCCGAGGGATAAGCCCGGAGTCGTTACCGGTAAAGGCGAAGATATCTTTGGCATTTGGTTAGCTGATGCGGGTAAAAACTTAGGTGCTCCAATACCCTCCCAAATCGCTGATAAACTGAGAGGAAAAGAGTTCAGCAGCTTTGACGATTTTAGAAGAGACTTCTGGGGCGAGACTGTCTGTTTTTATTGCTAAAACAGTATCGCTTACTGGTCTTAAACCGTAAGGCTTATCATCGAACAACAAACAGCCATCACCGGTTCCACTGCCATCCAAACCGAATCAAAGAGAGCATAGTTCCAAATAAACCGGATCAGCTGTGGGTCGCTGATATTACTTACTTGGCAACGCGAGCGGGAAATACTTATCTCAGCTTAATCACTGATGCCTACTCGAGGAAGATAGTTGGGTATCATCTCGACGATAATATGAAGACGCAAGCCGTTAAGAGTGCGTTCCTGAAGGCTTTGAAAAAGCGGCGGTATGAGGGTGAGCTTATCCATCACTCTGATCGAGGTATTCAATACTGCTCAGAGGAATATCAGCCATTACACAGAAAATATCATGTGACATGCTCTATGACTGATGGATACGACTGTTATCAAAACGCTCTAGCGGAAAGAGTAAATGGTATCTTAAAGATGGAGTACTTGCTGACAAAACCGAACGACTTGAATGAAGCTAAGAAAATGGTTGCTGAGTCGGTGAAACTCTATAATGAACAGAGACCACATACAGCTCTAAAATACAAAACGCCCGATGAAGTTCATCGAGTGTTTTAACTAAAAGTGTCAACCTATATCAGGACGGGTCACCATTCCTCAACCTGTTCTGAAAACTGTTCAAAGTCCTCTCTTGTCACGATCTTCTCGCCATTCTCGGCAAGCACAACGTTCAGCGAAGCCACCATTTGGCCAACGGGCGGGTTCAATGCGGCTAAGTTTTCGAACAAGTGGACTAAGTGAGCGTCGATAGTGAAGACACTCAATTGTGACGTTGTCACGCGATCATTTTGTTTGCGATGGTGGTGTGTGTGGGGGGGGATTACGCCCCGCGCAGCTCCGGGAACAACCGTTTTTTCTATGTTGAAGCGATAATCACCGGCATAAGGATCGATATTTACCTCATCAAACACTGTATATGTAGCCACAATGGTACCTTACGCCCAATTCGGTATTGAAAGCGACGCCTTCTCTCGTTCTACTCGCTGTTGATGTGCTGCTTTTCTTTGTTCGGCCTTGGCCTTCTCCTCTGCTTTTTGTTGCGCTTTCGCTAAACGGGTGCGCGCTAACACCTGAGACCGAGACAACGCCAACGTACGCCGATTTAACTGATACGTTTTAAGCAGTGCGAGCAACTCGCGCCCCTGGGCGTGATTAAATACCAATGCGAGGGTTCACTTTTCTTAAGCGATAGCGCGTACTCGAGCACACGAAAACAGTGATCCGCAAACCCACACCCATAGCCACCGCAGCCCAGGTCTACACGACAACGGTGCTGATGGCCATTATCGAAATTCACCGTAAAGAAAGTTTTAGCCATCATCTTATTCAATATGGCACAGAGCAGCGTTTATTGGTATGCAACGCACTAAGTCCATTTTTGCGAGATTATTGTCATCAATACAATATCAACTACATCGATGGCGCAGGAAATGCACGAATCATAAGAGCTGGAGTTTATATTCTTATTCAAGGGAATAAGCTCAAGGTAAAACACCGATGTTGAGCATTGGTATTATGAAGTGTCTATTTGCTCTCTTAGTCGATGAAAATTTACTTACTCGACCGTATAGCGAAATTGCTCATCAATCAAATATCTCTCTGGGGATGGTAAGCAAAGCCATTCACTATCTAATAACTGATAAATACATTCCAGAAAAGAAAGCCGAAGGTTACTTGACAAGTCATCTCTTATTTATCGATGGTTGAAGTCTTATCATAGCGTGTTGCGACCTAAAATAAGCATGATGCGTTTGACAGCCCAGCAGCATTGGGATGAGTTTGAATCTATAAAACAAAGCCTACTTTCATCAGGTAGTTGGATGATTTAGTGGGGGGATTTTGCGTAGGGCATTTGCATTTTGAACGCATAACGCTCGTCATTTAATGTTTTTGGGGAGATAGTGTGCTTGATGTGTGCCGTGACAAATAACGCACCCCTATAAAAAGAAAAACATCGAAATATTTGCGAGCACAATGACCCTACAAACAACTCGTGATGTGCTCGCTTTTTTTCGAATGTGCTAAACATCATCGGAACGGCTACCTTGCCGGCATTACGCGCAATATACCCTAGTATTGCGCGGATTTTCCTTGCTTCATTTGACAATCCTCTACAAGAAGACACAGTTGGGCTCCGTTGCAGCATTTTGCTTTTCAAGCAATCTAACGTCACCATCCTCGTCGTTTATTAAGTATGACTGATTTCAAAGGGCGTCATTTTTCTGGACAGGTTATCCTCTGGGCTGTCCGTTAGTACTGCAAATATGGTGTGAGTTATCGAGAATTGGCTGAAATGCTTGAGGAGCGGGATGTAGATGAAGACCAATCCACCATTTATCGCTGGGTACAGAAACTTGAACGTCGGTTACGATGGCACTGGAAGCTAGCTTGGGTATCATCGTGGCAACTCGATGAAACTTACGTCAAAGTCAAAGGACGTTGGATGTCCCTTTATCGCCCCATGACTAACACGGGTGAAACTGTTGATTTTTATGTGTCCAGCCCCCCCAGAGCTAAGGCTGCACAACGATTCTTGGGCGAAGCCCTGCGAAGTATCAAACCGATACTGAATACTGACAAAGCTCGGGCTTATATCTCAGCTATTGAGGAAAATGAAAAGCTAAAACACCTAGAAAACTCAGAATGGCAAGCAATGTACTCACTAATATGACCTTCCCCACTCCACCTAAATCACTGAACTTAACGCATAGCAAAAATGCCATGCGTTGCGAATCACTCTTAAATTGTTTGTTATGTGACGATTTCACTTATACTGCACTAACATCAAAAGAATAGCTGCCGTTTTCAGCCTTGATGTCTCGAATAAAGTCGCTATATGAGTAATCACGTGAAAAATATGAGAAAGATTTTAAATCAAAGTAATCTTTGGCAGTCATGAAATCTCTAGATATCTCTTTAGATATTCGTAGTGAATCAACGTGATTTATCGCTGAACTCAAATTGAAACTTGTAACCCCGGTAAACGATGTACTATCGTTTACAGTAGCCCCCATCGATAGCAAACTATTGATAAAGCCCGATTTTCTGTTATCCCAACCAAAAGCTAAAACAGGACCAACGGAAACGCCTTTTATATAATGTCTATGTTTATCGAGCCACTTATATGTTTCGTCTATCGTCTTGTGCGATTCACCTGCATAAAGCAGAACATTAACTTTCACATCAATACCAGCCTCACAAGTTTGCTCAAGAAGCTTAGATGCACGAGACAAATAGCGCTCTGGTGTTTTAGACTTACCCATTCGTTCAATTTGAATAGGGCTAGCACTCTCTAAACCAAGGTCAAGTACTTTCATTCCTGCATTTGACAGCGCTGAAATCTGATTGATTGGAAATGTATCAACTCGAGACTCAGATCTCCACTTATAATTATGCGAATGAAGTTCTCTTTGTTCAGCCAACTCATTGAGCCATGGAAGTGTTGGTTTAAACATTGAAGCCTCGAAATATGGAGACATAGGAATTAGGTCATCAATAAGTAGAGTCTCTGTCGCTTCAGATGAAATTAAAGCGGGCGATTTCAATGGCTGCAGCTTTTCAGAGCGTTCCTGACAAAAATCGCATTTCATTCCGCAACCCCGCGAAACTTCGATACTAGGCTGATAAAGCTCCCTTTTGTCAACTAGATCATACTGAAGCGGTACATAGCTAGATATATGCTCGATTTTTCTTCCTAATAACGTTGCGATATGATTTTCACCTAAACCATCGACTATTTTGTCGACATACGGTAATAACCTTTCTAATTGTTTGGATTCTCCATCAATAACCCAACGACCACCAACGAATATATCTTTAATCATCAATTCAGTTTTTAGTATTTTGGTAAATTCACTTACCCAACCAATGGCATAAAAACTAGGGATAGAAATAAACACCGGAAACTTAGTATTCACAATACCAAGCTCTATACAGTATTCAGAAAATTCTCTTGGTGTTGAAAAGTGTCCATGAAGTTGAATAGGATACAATCCAGCTCGCTTAATGATTGATGTTAAAGATAAGAGCCCATAATTCAGATAGTTGTTCTTTTTATTAACTATATTTGAATCTTTTTTTACTGTTAATTGCCCTGCACTAATACAATACACGTCATACATAAATCGTTACCTATAAGCCTTATTTAAATTATTTCCGATTTATCGTAAGCCGCCAAAAACTTGTTCTGTTTTTTCATCGAATTTTTTAATCTTTTGCAAAACTGCAATGATATTACTTTCAATGTCGTCGCCTTTGGAAACTTTAGTCAAAAAGTACACAATACGACCCCACGTTTTGAAATGCTCTTCACTAATTTCAGCAACTATTGGAAATAATGAATGGAAGCTTGCCAACTCTATAGTCACATGCTTTTGAATGTGCTTATGAACCTCAACTTCGGAAGTTGCTAACACACGAACAAGAGCGTCAATAACTTCGTTACTCCTAGCTCTGTCACTAGCAAAGAACTTGAAGTCGTTTCGATTTGCTTCGTACTCAACTATGGATGGCAAGACTACCCTTGCTTTTCCGAACACCTTAGGATCTTTGAGCAAATTTACAACGATGAACCTTAAATATTCCCTAGCTCTTTTTTCAAGTTGGCGAGAACGCTTTTTCTCTTGCTTGAGAGCAATAATATCGAGTACAAATATGATTAAGGCGAGCTCAACTGCAACACCAACAAACTCTGGAACCAAGTTTTCTTCAAACGTTTTCGAGTAGTCATTCGAAAAGACGATGAATAGAGTTAAACCACATAGCAATGCAAAAAGTGCAAAAGCAAATTTAGGGTGTTTTTTTAGTATGCTTTGAAACATTTATAAAACCAATTGCATAAAAAGTAGCTTTTTATACTTAAGGAGTAGCATTCGGTCAAGTGAAATGACACATAACGCCCTGCTAAGGGGTGAGCAGCGCAACACCAAGGCCGCCGCTTACCACCTTAATCACTAAAACCAACGCATAGTAAACATGCCACGCGTTGCGAATCATTCTTAAACAGATTGTTATGTAAAACAGTGCATTGCCAAACATTGATTGTCATTATACCATTCAAAAAACCATACACCGCACACTTATAGGAATACCCAAAATCATGGAAAATCAAGATCTAAAGGACATGTTGGATAACATCAAACTGGAAGTGAAAGATGATCAACAAGCAGGGCAAAGAGTGACCACTTACCGTTTGCCAGAAGAAGCTCGTACTGAAAAAGTATTGGAGGTTCTTCCTGAGCATTTCGAACATTACGAAAATGTCGAAATTGATGAAGACTACAACTTAATCCTCACTCACCCTGAGAAAGATGACTAACTAAATTGCCCGGCTGAGATATCCTCTCGGTCGAGCTTTGCTTTTACATAACGCCGCATTAAGGTGTGAGCAACGCTACCACAACACCTAACCATACCACCTTAAACACAAAACCCAACGATGGCATCAAAAATGCCAAGCGTTGGGAATCACTCTTAAATGCTTTGTTATGTGTATTAACACAGCTTTGTTACTGGAGTTTATTCATCTTCATCAGCATCTGCCTTTTGCTGAAACTCAGTCCACCATCCAGTATATTTACAGTCTGCACAAATAAGATCTTGAGTATCCTGCCCCATGATCTTTTCTTTGTAGGGTCTAGTTGTTGAACCACACTTGGGGCAAACAGCTCCTGCTCTTTTCATATTGAAACCTTATATTTTCAATGGATTAAAAATCAACAAGATCCTGTTTTCCCATCTGTGCGCCCTGAAATAAGAGTAACTGTTGGAGACATGGATGCACGTGCTTTATATTCACAATGACATTCTGGACAATAGTACTCTTCTGGCTCTTCGTGTCCTTTTTGACCAGGAACACTTACATGAAAAACTGCACCACAGTGACATGTTTGCTCACGACTAGATTTCTCGTAGCCATAATTAGCTTCATATGGGTTGCTCAATTGATATAACCTCTATTTATCAAACTCATAGCGATTATAACTAACTTTGTTGCATATAATTGTGAGCGAAATTGGATTTAATATACATAACACCCTGTTAAGGTGTGAGCAACG
>NZ_JAHGAC010000047.1:0-2328 GCF_030248355.1 Vibrio sp. B172a
CCCTGCAGTGATCTTCAATTCATCGGCCGTGATTTCACGGTAACCACCATTGCCATCAGCAACAAGGTACGTAGCGTCGTAGTCAACATCAGAGGTCGCGGTACCATCGGTCGATAGGTTAAGTACAACATCTTCACTGACTGGCTCACTGAGGCTGATCGTGTACTCAAGGTAACTGTCATCACCTTCGGTGACATCGCCGCCCGCACTCACGGTCAGCTCTGCGGTTGCGTCTTCGTCCACATTGTTTATTTGATCATCTTGGATATAACCAATACCACTCGCATTCCCAACTTCGACAACGATGCTCTCAAGGTTTTCAGTTTTTGAATCATCAATCGTCGGCACAATGATTTCGAAGCTACTAACACCTGCAGGAACAATAAGGTAGCCCCCTGCAAAAACAACACCGTTCGTGTAGGTCGCATTAGGCAGGTTGACGTCTGAGTCATCTGCCGATGAGCCAGGGGCCAATGTATTTATTGGATACTTAACTGACGTTTCTGTGGTCTCATCCAATACCACAGAAAACGTCACGTCTTCTCCTTCTGTAACTGTATTACCAGTTAAAGAGAGACCTGGACCGTTTTCCAACACGTTGCCGTCTAGAACCTGATTGGCAATTGTAACCGTTGCAGGGTCACTTTCAGCGTTACCAGAATCAACTACAACGTAGTCAAAACTATCTTCAGGTGGGAAGCCCTCTACATAACGCAACTCCCAATTCCCAGATGTTTTGGTCGAGAAGTCTAATTGAGTAATTACCGCCCCTTCAGGTAGAGGGTAATCCTTACCGAAGCCAATACTGGTCTCCTGGAATAGCATGTTGTTGCCTTCTGGCTTCAAGAACTCAATAACTTGAGTTTGCTCTGTGCCGTTAGCATCAAGGTATGTCACCGTGATAAGAGCAGCATTGTTGTCGCCGTGCTCAAACAAGCCTCCTAGGCCATCCAGACCAAGATTCACGCTGCCAACAGGGTTCTCAGACAAATCAATGCTGATGGTTTCGCCGCGCTGAATGCCTTGGCCATCGTTATCAGCAATACCATGACCAATATGTGAGACTTCTCGGTTGTATTGAGCTAACACACCACTATCGGAGGAGATATCAATAGACGCTCCATTTACTAGATATTCGGTTCGACTGTGTGACTCACCACCGTCTGCACTTAAACCCCAGTTGTAGAAATCCGTCGTTGACTCTTCTCCATTTGGAGAATTAGGTCTGTCTTTGATACCAAGCAAGAACCCAACATTATCCGCTTCGTAGTAGATGCTGTCTTTGTTGTACAACGAGCCATCGGCCGATGTAATTTCTTGAAGATCGCCATTTTCATCTTTGAAATACAAGGTGCCAGATGTAGGTAGCTCTGTTATTCGGATCTGAAGATCATCACCATTTAAGTCATCCTCAACGTCAGAAATATGATCGCTTTCTGAACCTTGGTCCAAAGGCTTATCATCAGTATCAAAAATTACGTTAGTAATAAGTTCGTCAGCGCTATGGTCAAAGTCTTCGTTAAGTGGCTTGTCGTTAACTGGTGTGACGTTCAGCGTAACTGTTGTGGTTTCGGTTACACCGCCAGACGTAACTGTATAAGTGAATTCATCTGCGCCGTTGTAATCTTGATTAGGCGTGTAAGTGATGGTGCCGTCGTTGTTCACAACCACACTGCCATTGGTTGGGCCATTGCCCGCTTCTACGGATACAACTGGTGATTGGCCTTCGAAACTATCGTTGTCTAACACATCTAAAATGGTTGGTGTGTCTTCAACGATATCTGCACTATCAGAGACAATATCGGCAACGGAATTGACGGTGAAATCAACTTTCTGACTCACTTCCAAACCGCTTAGATCTGTCGCGGTAAACGTCAGCTCTTCAGAACCATTCCAATCTGCTGTTGGGGCGATAGTTGCGATACCATCAACAATCGAAACTTGGATATTGCTGTTACCAGAAACACTAAACGTCAGTTCACTGCCCAAGTTATCTACATCGCTAAATGCGTCATTCAAGTTAATCGTGTATTCAGCAAAGTCTTCCGGTAAAACTTGGTCAGCAATGGTGTTTTCAACGACTGGTTTATCGTTGACTGGCGTTACGTTTAGCGTAACCGTCGTAGTCTCAGTGACACCGCCAGAGGTGACTGTGTAAGTAAACTCGTCAGCACCGTTGTAATCTTGATTAGGCGTGTAAGTGATCGTGCCGTCGTTGTTCACAACCAGACTGCCATTTGCAGGGCCATTGCCCGCTTCTACGGATACAACTGGAGATTGGCCTTCGAAGCTATCGTTGTCTAACACATCCAAAATGGTTGGTGTGTC
>NZ_JAHGAC010000048.1:0-18404 GCF_030248355.1 Vibrio sp. B172a
CGCTTCTCGCTTCTCGCTTCTCGCTATGCGCCAGGCGGCATCGCTAAACTGTCGGCAATCAACTGAATCAAGTGGTCTTCTACCGCGAAGCGTGTCTCAATGATTTCCCCAATCAAAGACATATCTTCATCAAAATCAGCCAGTTCATCTTCGGCTGAAACATCAGAGTATTTGTCGGTAAAGTTCAACAACGGCTCAGTAGTGAGGACGATCTTCGCGTAAGTCTGGTTTATTTCATCTGTCGCGACAAAGCCCGTGGCTTTCCACTTATCCATCACCATATCGTAGATTTTAAAGTGACCTTCGGAGATATAATCAACAAGGTGTTGGCAGAAGTGCTGAAGTTCGTCAGGGGAAGGGAGTTCAATGACATTGGATTTCGAACAAGGTTGCAGTGCTGCAAGCTTACAATATTCGACAATCAGAGATTGTCTCGTTTCCAGCCAATGGTCAATAACGTCACTGGAACCGCCCCATTGGTCTTGTGTTTGTTTGAATTTTTTTAGCATGACCATGCCCTCATGATCTGATCGCCCATTGGCGAACGTATCCTTTGCAAAGCAAAGTTAGTAAAGTGATTACAAACTCTTGTCCTTACTAGAATTTATAGTTGCAAATTTGGCGAACGACAAACTCTGGTATGAAATTAGATTGCCAGTAAAATGAATGAACTTCAAGCAAAGGGACGCTGTAATGTTAAGAAAAGGTGAAGTTAACCGTACGAAAAACGCCTATTGGTGTGTTGTCTCAGGAAGCGATGTTTGGCTGGTGGATGGTGCTATACCATTTGGCAATGCAGAGCAGTTCTCACTGCCAGAAGCGAGTGCAAGGCAGATAGGTGAATACCAAAATGCCCCAGTGATGTGGGTAAATCTGTCGGATTTAGACCACGATTTAGAACTGGTGTCTCTGCGTGATTGTCTGCATTTCCCAGAGGCACTCTTCTTGCTGATCAGCAAAGCGATTCAATATGGGCACATGACACAAAGCCTTCGCTTTTGCCCCCAGTGTGGTGGTCGAAACTTTCTCAATAACAACCAGCTAGCGATGCAGTGTGGTGAGTGTCGTACTTTGCACTATCCGCGTATTTTCCCGTGCATCATTGTCGCTGTGCGCAAAGATAACCAGATTTTGTTGGCACAGCATCCTCGTCATCGAAATGGCATGTACACCGTCATTGCGGGCTTTTTAGAAGTGGGAGAAACCCTAGAAGAATGTGTCGCTCGTGAAGTACACGAAGAAACCGGCGTACACGTTAAAAATATTCGCTATTTTGGCAGCCAACCATGGGCCTTCCCATCCAGCATGATGATGGCATTTCTAGCAGATTACGAGTCTGGTGAATTGAATCCTGATTACACTGAGTTGTCTGATGCACAATGGTTTGGCATTGATGAGATGCCGCCGGTTGCACCAGAAGGGACAATTGCTCGAGCTCTTATCGAGCAAACGCGACAAGATATCGAATCTAATTCGCTGAAAAATAGATAAAAAAAACCCTCCGAGAGGGAGGGGGTAAGTAAGATGTCGTTATGAGATGCTGAGTACCGGGTACTCAGTTTATAATTGTAGTTTTCGCTAGCGAACAAATTTTTAACACTGATACCGACTGGGTGCAAATTAAGCACTGATTTAAAAGTTAATAACTTGATCCAGGTTGCAAAGCACACAGCTATTAGCCTTAAATCAGTGATAGAATACCCCCTTTCAAAGAAAGCCTAACAATTGGAATTACGGAATGACTGAATTAAAAAATGATCGTTATCTGCGTGCCCTTCTAAAAGAGCCAGTAGATTACACGCCAGTATGGATGATGCGTCAGGCAGGTCGTTACCTACCAGAATACAAAGCAACTCGTGCGCAAGCGGGCGATTTCATGTCTTTGTGTAAAAACGCGGAGTTGGCGTCAGAAGTAACGCTTCAACCACTACGCCGTTTTCCTCTTGATGCAGCGATCTTGTTCTCTGACATCCTAACTATCCCAGATGCAATGGGCTTAGAACTTCGCTTTGCTGCGGGTGAAGGTCCGGTTTTCGATAAGCCTATCACTTGCAAAGCTGACGTAGAAAAGATCGGCCTGCCAGATCCAGAAGGCGAGCTGCAATACGTAATGAACGCAGTGCGTCAAATCCGTAAAGACTTGAACGGTGACGTTCCACTGATTGGCTTCTCTGGTAGCCCATGGACACTGGCGACTTACATGGTTGAAGGTGGTAGCTCTAAAGCGTTCACTAAGATCAAGAAGATGATGTACGCAGAACCGCAAACTCTGCACTTACTTCTAGATAAGCTAGCAGACAGCGTTATCGAGTACCTAAACGCGCAAATTAAAGCGGGTGCGCAGTCGGTGATGGTATTTGATACATGGGGCGGTGTACTGACTCCTCGTGACTATAACCTGTTCTCACTACAATACATGCACAAGATTGTAGATGGCCTGATTCGTGAAAACGACGGTCGTCGCGTACCAGTAACGTTGTTTACTAAGAACGGTGGCATGTGGCTTGAGCAAATCGCAGCAACGGGCTGTGATGCGGTAGGTCTAGACTGGACTATCAACATCGCAGACGCAAAAGCGCGTATCGGCGATAAAGTGGCTCTACAAGGTAATATGGACCCATCAATGCTTTACGCTTCACCAGAGCGTATCCGTGAAGAAGTCGCGGGTATTCTAGAAGGCTTTGGTGATGCAGGTACTGGTCACGTGTTCAACCTAGGTCACGGTATCCATTTGGATGTGCCGCCAGAAAACGCGGGTGTATTTGTGGAAGCGGTACACGAGCTATCTAAGCCGTACCACAAGTAACTTCGACTTTTTTAAATCAAATACCGGCAACCAGTGCCGGTATTTTTTTATCTGAAACTCAAGGCTGTACAGCTCTGGTAGCATTTGGTCTACCATGATCTAATTACTATTCAAGCTGTGCGTTAGACATTAAAATTGATTATAAACAATGGTTTATGATCACAGTTCTTGTGCGCTAATTTTCTTGTACAGATAAACAAGTAATTAGATCATGGGTAACCTAAAGCATCGAATGAACGCGTTTTTTAAGGTATGGCACGACGTCAGACTCAAACCAAGGATTCTTCTTTAGCCATAATGTGTTGCGTGGAGAGGGGTGAGGAAGCGGGATAAAGTCCGGTTCCCAATCCTGCCATTGCTGAACGGTTTGCGTGAGTGTCTTTGGTTTGCTTGTGAGGTAGTACTGCTGTGAGTACTGACCAATCAGCAGTGTCAGCTCTATATTGGGCAACTGCTCAAGAATCTTTTTATGCCAAGCGGGCGCACACTCTTTGCGAGGAGGCAAATCGCCTGAGTTCCCCTTACCTGGATAGCAGAAACCCATCGGGACAATGGCTATTTTGTTTGGGTCGTAGAAAGTGTCTTTGTCGATATCGAGCCAGTGGCGTAACCGATCGCCGCTTGGATCGTTCCAAGGTATCGAGGTTTTGTGCACACGTGTCCCCGGCGCTTGTCCGATTATTAGTATGCGTGCGTCTTTTGCAGCTTGCACGACAGGGTTTGCGCCCAAAGGTAAATCGTCTGCGCAAATCTGGCAGGCCCGTACTTGCTTTAGCAGTGTTTCTAAAGACATAAGATGGTTAATACCCTTTATCGAAATCGACCTGATTAGTTAGAGAGAAACCGTCCCTCCAACTCAAGTAGTTGTCTGCAAAAATGTCGACTACTTGCTCAGGGAAACTTAGCGCCGCGATATGAGGAGTGATGGTTACTTGCGGAAGTTTCCAAAACGGATGTTGCGGTAAAAGTGGCTCTTGTTCAAACACATCGAGAAAAGCATGTTCGACCCAGCGATTTTTTAGTGCGAGCAACAGACCTGCATCATCAATCACATCGCCTCTTCCAACATTAAATAGCAATGCCTGATTAAGATGGCTTAACACTTCACTATTGAGCAAACGTTGCGTCTCTGGCGTGCTCGGCAGCGTATTTACCACGATATCCGCTTGGTGAAAGGCGCTGGCGAGTTCATTGATATGAAAAGTTTGATTGAATTCACCGCCAGAAGTAGGGATGCCAGTACGATTGATCCCTATGGCTTTCATGCCCATCAATTGTGCCGTTTTACCCAAATGACTGCCGATGCTGCCGGTGCCGAGAATCACCATGGTTTTGCTTTGTAGCGAGGTATACAGATGCGGCTGCCATTGTTTGCTCTGTTGCTGCTGGTGGTATTGCATGAAGTGACGGAAGTGAGCAATGCTGTAACCAATCACGTACTCAGCAATCAATGGACCAAAAATACCGCGAACATTAGTCAGGGTATAATCTCGGCGTAGATTCGGCATCATCAGAGCATTCACTCCTGCAAATGTTGATTGCACCCACTCAAGCTGTGAAAACTCGTCTAACCTTTGTGATAGTAATGGTGGATCCGCCAGTACGATCTGAGCATCTTGAGGTTTGTTTGTGATGGCCAGATCGGGCAGATTTTTCTCCGCCAGTAACGTTTCGTAGGTGTCGCGATGCTCTGAGAGCAGGAAAATCTGATTTGGATGCTGCATTAACTTTTTTCCCTGTGATGAATCAAGTACACTTTCGCTGATTTTTTCTTCAATGATTGAGTGACTATGCTTAAGAATCCTCTTCAGGTTCGTTTGGAAAAACTAGAACCTTGGCAACAAATTACCTTCATGGCGTGCCTGTGTGAACGCATGTATCCAAACTATGCGATGTTTTGTGAGAATACAGAATTTGCTGAGCCACGTGCTTACCGAGCGATTCTTGATAGTGTATGGGAAATTCTGACGGTTAAGAACGCGAAAATTAACTTCGAACGTCAATTAGAGAAGTTAGAAGAGTTGTTCCCAAGTGCAGATGAGTTCGATTTTTACGGTGTTTATCCTGCGATGGATGCTTGTCAGAGCTTGTCGACACTGCTGCATGGTCTGTTGGATCGCGACTACCTTTTCGATTCAATGCTTAAAGTGAGCCAACAGTCGGTACAAACCGTTGCGGACCTAGAACAAGCACAAGGCGCAGAGCCAATCACAAACGACAACCAAAAAGAAAATGAAGCCGTGTGTGAAGAGTGGGATGTTCAGTGGGCTATCTTCCGTCCACTACGTGAAGCGGTAGAGCGTGACATCAGCCTGATTAAAGATTTGCGTGAAGAGCTACGCGAAGAAGCCGTGAGCAACATCGGCATTGCACTTTAATTGTTGAATAGATAAAACAAAGGCATCCATGGTGGATGCCTTTTTTATTTGTGCGTTTGAGCTGTTACGCCCAAGGCTGATTACGATTCTTTAGAGTCTGGTTTGGTTGGCTCTTGAGCTTCTGGCTCTTTGTCCTGTTTCTCCAGTTGTTCCTCTTCTTCATCGTCATCGCGGCTTTCAATTACGCCGTGCTTTTCTTTCCAGCTTTCCCAACGTTGGTAAGCCAGTTCTTGCATGTCTGTGCTCTTATCCGCTTCATCGATGATCTCTTCACCCAGTAGGTGCTCAAAGATGTCCTCTAGCGTCACAAGACCTTGTACCGTGCCGTATTCGTCAACCACAAGCGCCAGTTGTAGGCGGTGAGTCATCATTTGGTCGAACACTTTTGGCAGAGCCGTATTATTCAAGACAACTTGGATAGGGCGCATGACCGAACCAAGTTGTTTTTGGCCGCTGCCCGATTGTTGCAGCTTGAACAGCTCTAGACGGTGCACAAAACCAATGATGTTGTCTTTCTGCTCGCTGTAAACCAGTGGGCGAGAGAAAGGCGTCTCCTTGTGCTTCTCTAGGAAGTCATTGATGGTCATCGTCGCGTCTACACGGAATACGACCGGACGCGGTGTCATGACTTGTGTTACTGGTACGTCTTGGATGCCTAGCAGGTTACTCAGGATTTTTGATTCACCCTCTGCGAACTCGCCGCTTTCTTTCGCCAGAATTGCCATTGCTGACAACTCATCACGCATTTTTGGTGCTTCGTGGTTACGAGCAAGACGTTTTGTGATTTGCTCTGAGAACCATACGAATGGTGTTAGTGCCCACACCATCCAGCGAAGTGAAACCGCTGCAGCTGGTGCAAGTTGGCGCCAGTATGTCGCACCAATTGTCTTAGGTACGATTTCTGATAGAACAAGAATCGCTAGTGTCAGTACTGCAGAGAAGATACCTAGCGCTTCGCTACCAAATACCACTGCCGCTTGCGCACCAGCCGTCGCCGCACCGATGGTGTGAGCAATGGTGTTTAGCGTCAAGATAGAAGCAAGTGGTCGGTCGATGTCTGCTTTTAGCTTTTCTAGCTGAGCAGAAGCCGGGTGCCCCTGTTGTTTGAGCTGCGCAATGAAGCTCGGACTGATACTTAGAAGTACCGCCTCCAGTACCGAACAGATAAACGAAATGCCGATAGCAATAGAGATATAAATGGATAACAGCAGCATAGTTGCCCTTGAATGTAATGTGATAGTCGGGATTTTAAGCGATTATAACCGCAAAAGTGCCTTATAAATCGGTCTTATTGCATTAGAAAGCAAGAGCTTTCCTCGTGCAAGTAGTAACAAATTGTGAGTTATTACTCATATTATGGCTAAAACTGCGTCAGAAAATCGAAAGATCGCTTACAAACCTTTGCCAGATGGGGCATTTATGTTTTAGAGTGAGATGAATTCGATAACATATGAGAAGGGAAACCTAATGAACAAGACCCAATTAATCGACTTTATTGCAGAGAAAGCAGACCTATCTAAAGCACAAGCTAAAGCTGCTCTTGAAGCAACTCTTGAGGGTGTTACTGGCGCTCTTAAAGAGGGTGACCAAGTTCAACTAATTGGTTTTGGTACATTCAAAGTAAACCACCGCGCTGCACGTACTGGTCGTAACCCTAAGACTGGTGACGAGATTCAAATCGCAGCAGCTAACGTACCTGCATTCGTAGCAGGTAAAGCGCTGAAAGAATCAGTAAACTAAGTTAAAATGCACCGAGGTATCCTGCCTCGGTGCAATTTCATGAAAAAACATCTATTCACTTCACTCCTACTATCAAGCCTTGCTCTTGTTGGCTGTTCTTCTGTAGAAACCCCAAATCTAGACCAATTTACCCATTTCTCTGGCGGGAAAGTCATGGGTGATGCCACCAGTTTATATTGGATGACTGAGCGTCTAACACGTGTTAGTACGGCAGCAGACTATGTCACGATGGGCGATTACGGTTCATATCAGAGTGATTATCGTTGGGATGACGGTGAACTCAGAGAGTTGATTCGAAAAGGTGAGCAACTCGATGCCAAACAAGGATTGGTGCCTTTTCAAATCCACATTCGATTTAATAAAGATGGCGACGCGATTTATCAGCAGTACCGTGTGAATGGAAAAGTGTTGCCTTTACAACGTGATCAATTAGAGCGTTACAAGCAAGAGGCGAACGATGTCGTTACGTCTATCAAGAAACAATCTCGTGATGGCCAGAGCCTAATCCAAGGGTATTGGGATGGCGAAACGTTCGAAACCTGCAAAGGTCGTGAGTTTGCTACGCTAGAGTTTAACCAGACCCTGCCTAAGTTTGTGATTGATAGATTGGCGTCAGTGGACAGCTACATAGCGTTTATCGGTAAAGAGTCACGTAATACCGCTACGGTGGATGAACTGCTGATGCTTAATGATGATGACTTTGATTGTGTACCGCGACCAAAGTTGATCTCTGAATAAACATGGCTTCGAGCTGTCTCATTCTCAATTCTCGAACAAGAACAATAAAAAAGGCGCTGAGTGCGCCTTTTGTCGTTTTAGCCAACTGAAGTTGTTTTTATTTTTCTTGCTCACGTGCAATTGCACGGTAGCCGATATCGTTGCGATGGAACATGCCATCCCAACTGATCTGTTTTGCAAGCTCGTATGCACGCTGCTGCGCTTCTGATACGCTGTTGCCAAGTGCTGTTGCACAAAGAACGCGACCACCGTTTGTCACGATTTCGCCGTCTTTGTTATCTGTACCAGCATGGAAGACTTTTTCGCCTTCAATTTCAACTTGTGGCAGACCCGAAATTACGTCGCCTTTGTTGTACGCTGCTGGGTAACCACCGGCTGCTAGCACGATACCAATCGATGCTCGTGGATCCCACTTCGATTCCGCTTGATCCAGTTTCTCGTCGATTGCCGCTAGGCACAGATCAACAAGATCCGATTCCATGCGCATCATGATAGGTTGCGTCTCAGGATCACCGAAGCGGCAGTTGTACTCGATTACTTTCGGAGTGCCGTCTTTGTCGATCATAAGACCCGCGTATAGGAAACCAGTGTAAGGGTTACCTTCAGCGGCCATGCCACGAACCGTTGGGTAAATCACTTCTTCCATAATGCGGTTATGGATTTCCTGTGTTACCACGGGAGCTGGAGAGTATGCACCCATGCCACCGGTGTTAGGACCAGTATCTTTGTCGCCTACGCGTTTGTGGTCTTGGCTGGTGGCCATTGGTAGAACGTTCTCACCATCCACCATCACGATGAAGCTTGCTTCTTCACCATCTAGGAACTCTTCGATAACGACACGACTACCAGCATCACCAAATGCGTTGCCTGCTAGCATGTCTTTGATTGCGTCTTCAGCTTCTTCTAGTGTCATCGCTACGATAACGCCTTTACCAGCAGCAAGGCCGTCAGCTTTTACTACAATCGGCGCACCTTGTTCACGTACGTAAGCAAGAGCTGGCTCGATTTCAGTGAAGTTCGCGTAGGCACCCGTTGGGATTTGGTGACGAGCAAGGAAGTCTTTGGTAAACGCTTTAGAGCCTTCAAGTTGCGCAGCCGCTTGTGTTGGGCCGAAGATTGGCAAACCTGCTTCGCGGAAAGCATCAACCACACCGATAACCAGTGGAGCTTCAGGGCCAACAATGGTTAGCTCGATAGCTTTCTCTTTTGCAAAAGCAACCAGACCTGCGATGTCTTCTACTGCAATGTTTACGTTCTCTAGTTTAGGCTCTAGTGCTGTACCTGCGTTACCTGGAGCCACGAAGATAGTCTCAACATTTGGGTTTTGTGCCGCTTTCCAACCTAATGCGTGTTCACGACCGCCTGAACCAATGATAAGAATATTCATAATATTTCCTTTGATTTCGCTCCTCCCCTTATTAAGGGGAGGTTGGGAGGGGTAAGTCGTGTACGTACAACAGACCCCCTCTAACTCCCCCTTGGTAAGGGGGAGGACCAAAACTAATTAGTGGCGGAAGTGACGCATACCTGTGAAGATCATCGCCATGCCGTGTTCGTCTGCTGCTGCGATAACTTCGTCATCACGCATAGAACCACCGGGTTGGATAACACACTTGATGCCTGCTTCTGCAGCCGCGTCGATACCGTCACGGAATGGGAAGAATGCATCTGATGCCATTACACAACCTTCAACCTGTAGACCTTCGTCTGCAGCTTTGATGCCTGCGATTTTCGCAGAGTAAACACGGCTCATTTGGCCTGCGCCTACACCGATAGTCATGTCGCCTTTCGAGTAAACGATCGCGTTAGATTTCACGTATTTCGCTACTTTCCAGCAGAACAGTGCATCTTTCAGCTCTTCTTCTGTTGGCTGGCGCTTAGAAACCACTTTTAGGTCGTCTAGGCTTACCATACCTTGGTCACGGTCTTGAACCAGTAGGCCGCCATTCACGCGTTTCACGTCAAAGCCAGTTGTCTTAGTTGTCCATTCGCCACACTCAAGTAGACGCACGTTCTTCTTCGCTGCAACCACTTCAATCGCTTCTGCAGAAACAGAAGGTGCGATGATTACTTCAACGAATTGACGCTCAACAATAGCGGCTGCTGTTTCAGCATCTAGCTCTTGGTTGAATGCAATGATGCCGCCGAATGCAGATGTTGGGTCAGTTTGGTAAGCGCGGTTGTACGCTTCTAGAATATCTTTACCTAGAGCTACACCACATGGGTTCGCGTGTTTTACGATCACACATGCTGGCTCGTTGAACTCTTTCACACATTCAAGCGCTGCGTCAGTGTCTGCGATGTTGTTGTAAGAAAGGGCTTTACCTTGGATTTGGCGAGCAGTAGAAACAGATGCTTCTTGTGGGTTGGCTTCAACGTAGAATGCGGCTGCTTGGTGGCTGTTTTCACCGTAGCGCATATCCTGCTTCTTCTCGAATTGCTGGTTGAAAGTACGTGGGAATTTAGACTCGTCATCACCTTCTTTGTTCTCACCGTAAGATGGAACCATAGTGCCGAAGTAGTTTGCGATCATGCCGTCGTAAGAAGCCGTGTGTTCGAATGCTGCGATAGCAAGGTCGAAACGAGTTTCTAGCGTTAGAGATTTCTCGTTCGCGTCCATTTCAGCGATAACACGGTTGTAGTCGTGAGCGTTCACAACGATAGTCACGTCTTTGTGGTTTTTCGCTGCAGAGCGAACCATTGTTGGACCACCGATGTCGATGTTCTCAACCGCATCAGCAAGCGTACAGCCTTCTTTAGCAACGGTTTCTGCGAATGGGTATAGGTTAACGACAACCATATCGATAGGGTTGATGCCGTGCTTTTCCATCACGTCATCGTCTTGGCCACGACGACCCAGCACACCACCGTGAACTTTTGGGTGAAGCGTTTTAACGCGACCATCCATCATTTCTGGGAAACCAGTGTAGTCAGAGACTTCAGTTACTGCGATGCCTTGCTCTGCAAGTAGACGAGCAGTACCACCAGTAGATAGGATATCGACACCGCGCTCAACAAGAGCTTGTGCAAACTCAACAATACCTGTTTTGTCTGATACGCTGATAAGCGCACGGCGAATAGGACGAGCGTTATTCATGCTTCCATTTTCCTCAAATTCACGGAGTTAAAGATGTTTGCCAAAAATGAACTTGTTTTCACCTCTTGGGGTAAAATATTGGCCAGTTTTGGTAAAGACCTTTGCGGGCGTTTTCATGCTTAGAAAACAGTCTCCACTATTTGATGGCGCGTATTCTAACCAATTTATTACAAAAAAGCTCGCGCAATCGTTTGGCATCTCAAAAATAATTGCAAAAAACTCGATTTTTAGCTTTAAAGGTAACGAGATAGTTAATAAGGAAAGTTATGTTTCAGATTGGTGAACTGGCAAAACGTTGTGGTGTAACCGCCGATACACTCCGTTTCTATGAGAAAAATGCGTTAATAACACCCGCAGGGCGAAGTGAATCGGGCTATCGCTTATATAACGAAGAGAACCAGAAGCAGGTGCGCTTTATTCTAAAAGCGAAAGAGCTTGGCCTAAGTCTAGAAGAAATAAAAGAGCTGTTAGGGATCAAATTAGAGGCGACAGAACACAGTTGTGCAGAGGTAAAAGCCATCACTTCTGCAAAGTTAACTTTAATTGATGAGAAGATTGCTGAACTGAGCAAAATCCGTACTGCTTTAAAGAAGATAAACGACGCGTGTTGCGGGCATAACAACGACGATGCCAGCCATTGTTCTATCTTAGCAGCCCTTGAATAGTCTCATTTTTGCGTCATTTAATTTAAGTTTGCATTTTTGGCGGCTTGCTTTTCTAGGTTCAAGCCGTTTTCCCACCTATAATCTCGGCTTTAGTCGACTGTAAGAATGTGTAGTCCCCTCTATTCCTAAAGCGACGCTGTCTATCAGATACGAGAGTTTTCATACATGGTTGGAGTCTATTTTCAAATCAATGACTGGGTTTTGAGCGTTGATGAAAATAAGCTGTATCGACAAGACAGGGAAGTTACCGTTGAGCCACGCTTAATAAACCTACTGCATTTTCTTGCTGAGCACGCCAGTGAAGTGTTCAATCGCGAAGAGCTGATCCAATATGTTTGGGCTGGTGCGATTGTGACGGATCAAGTCGTAACACAGTCGATCTTCGAACTGCGTAAACTTCTGCGAGATGGTCGAGAAGAAAACATCAGCTACGTGATCACTGTGCCTAAGCGTGGTTACAAGCTGGTGGCGAATGTGACCCCAATGACACACGAGGAGTTCCTTGCAAGTCGTCATTGTGATGCCGAAATCCTTCCTCCTGTTGTTGAAGAAACAGAAGAAGAACTGCCAGAAGCGCCAGCACCAACTATCGCATTCCCAGCAGGGCCTTTAACTCGCGCCGTATGCGAGATGTCGAAAGAGAAAAAAGCGCCGCGTAAACCGAACAAAATCAGCCCGTGGCGATTGGGCTTTATGAACTTTATCTGGATCAGTATTTTGGTCGTGGTGATGGGGGTGTTTACCTATAAGCAGTCAGAAGTGCGCATCACGCAAGCCATTGATACCCACCTTATTGAGTTCAAGTTTCAAGATAACTTCAGCAAAGAAGGTCGAAGTTATGACTTAGCAGATGGCTTTGCGCAGAAGTTGATGGCTGATGTGGCTCAAGTGAGTGACTATCGTGTCATGCTCAAGAAAGCTTCCTTTACCACGGGTATCGTTCCGGGGAAATCTGTGGTCGTTCGCGTCAAAGAAAATGATGGTGGCAGCTTCCTTGAAGTGGAATACCGCAACAACTCTTCAGAGAAAGTGCTGTTTAGCCGTCAGTACGCATTAACTAACAGCCACTTAAAGTCCGTGATGCAACAAGCGTCTTTGGATTTGATGCGAGTATTGAAAGTACCAGATGCAAAACTGAAGTCCAAAGTGCTGGTGGCGGGTATGCCAATGAACCCAGACGCATTGGAGTTGTTTGTTGAAGCAAACCACTACTTGAACGTATCGGATGCGAATCAATTCCAGCATGGTATCGACTTGATGGAGAAAATCCTCGAGATTGAACCAGATAATGCTTATGTTCAATCGGAGCTTCTCATTGCTTACCATGTGCAAAAAGCACTCGATCCTGCATTGGAACTAAGAAAGAGCAGGGTTCAGCAGTTAAGTGATAAGCTGGAAGCCAACGCTAAGATGATGGTTGGGCCTATTCAGCCACGTATTTATGAAGCGTTAGCTCTGCATGAGACGATCACTGGTGACATTGATTTAGCTAAGCGACATTTGAATCAAGCATTAGACGTTCGTGATTCGGTATTGTCTTACGTGATTCGAGGTAAGCACGCTGAGCTGGATGGTGATTTGGATTGGGCAAGTGAGTCCTACAGCGAAGCCTTCTATATTGATACATCCGTAGAAACTTACTTATTGTGCGAGAACTTGGTTTTTCCAAGTAACATGAAGGCGATTGATTACGCTATGTATCGCGCAGTACACCCTTCCGTGGTTCGTATGCTGTAAACAGCCACCATCTAACAAGTAAAGATATCTTTAGCCCTTCATTTCGGTGAGGGGCTTTTTTTGTATCTGCCTCTTGTGTGTGCTTCTTACCTCTATTGCTACTAATAATGCTTGCTATAGAAGAGGAGAGGGCTTTTCATTTTCTATTTTCTATTTTCTATTTTCTATTTTCTATTCTCTATTCTCAACACCTTGGCATTCTGCTTCTTACTTCTTACTTCTTACTTCCTGTCTTAGTGCCGCTTCATATCGAGCTTTTGGGTTTCGGCCTTAGCCTTGCGTATTTAAAACCGATCACAAATATGCAGTTGTTTATGTGTAATAACGCTTGTACTTATGCATCGCTGAGTAAAAGAGGAGGGGAAGTTTGATGTAAGTCAATTGGTCAATAAGGGTAGGAAAAGTCTGCATCAACAGTTCGGGTAATCAGGATAGGGTTAGCTTGATGTTGATAGCGGTTGATAAGGTTGATGGAAAATTTGTTGAGGTTGATGTTTTTAGCTTTTCGACATGAGTGCTTTAGTTTTTTATCTTAAGTTACTGTATATGCTGGCTTTATGTTTTTTAGTTTATCAGGTTTATCTCAACTTTATACCGATGGGCTAATTGTTTTATTGATAACCCCAAGTTTATTTTTTTCCCAGTTTTTGGGCGTAGTCTTCACTTCGAAATTTAGCGAGGTCGAGCAGGTTCTTCCTCATAGCATCTCGCTAATAACCATTCAGTTTGAGTCATGTTGACTCGAGTAGAATAGATTTGGAGATGTTATGTCATCGAATGCGAAAAAAATCGGCCTTATTGCCTGTACGGGTGTCGTAGCCGGTAACATGATGGGTAGTGGTATTGCACTATTACCTTCTAGTCTTGCCTCTGTAGGCTCTGTTTCAATCTTCAGTTGGCTGATCTGTTTGGTCGGTGCACTGAGTCTGGCGTTCGTTTACGCTCGTCTGGCAACCAAAAACCCACAAGAAGGTGGTCCTATCGCTTATGCTGGCGAAGTGTCTCCGGTATTTGGTTTCCAAACGGGCGTTCTTTATTACCACGCGAACTGGATTGGTAACCTGGCTATTGCCATTACAGGTGTTTCTTACCTTTCAGTATTCTTCCCTGTGCTTAATAACCCAATCCCAGCAGGTATTGCGACGATTGCATCGGTATGGATCTTCACTTTCGTCAACCTACTTGGTGGTAGCTGGGTAAGCCGTCTATGTACGCTTGGTCTAGTTCTTATCCTTATCCCAGTTGTTGGTACAGCCGCATTTGGTTGGACGCACTTCGATACTGCGCTTTACAGCCAAAACTGGAACGTATCAGCAGGTACTGACAGCCACGCGGTAGTAACAGCGGTTCTTATCTGTCTATGGTCATTCGTAGGTGTGGAATCAGCAGCGGTATCGACTGGTATGGTAGAAAACCCTAAACGTACTGTACCACTAGCAACTATGTTGGGTACTGGTATCGCAGGTGTGATTTACATCCTATCAACTCAAATGATCAGCGGCATGTTCCCAGCGTCAGAAGTTGCGGCATCAGGCGCGCCATTTGCACTAGCAACCACTGAGCTATTCGGTAGCTGGACAGCACCATTCGTATCAGCATTCACAGCGCTAGCATGTTTCACTTCGCTAGGTTCTTGGATGATGCTAGTGGGTGAAGCAGGTAAACGCGCAGCAAACGACGGCAACTTCCCTAAAATCTACGGCGAAACTGACAAAAACGGTGTGCCTAAGAAAGGTCTAATCCTTGCGTCAATCAAGATGACTGCACTGATGGTTGTACTGATGTTCTTCAGCTCTAAAACAGCACACGCATCAGACCTATTCAACCAGCTAACAACTGACGCAGTTCTACTAACTATGCTGCCTTACTTCTACTCAAGCATTAACTTGATCCGCTTCGAAGGTATGACAACACGTAACGGCTTCGTAATGCTGTTCTCTGGTGTGGCTTGTCTGTTCTGCTTCATCGCACTAGCAGGTGCAGAGGGCGGTACGCTAACAGCAACCTTCATCGTGTCTCTAGTTATCTTGATGTTCTACAGCAAAAAAGCAGGTCTTGCTCAGTACGTGAAAATGCACGCTGACGACATGCCTGCCCAAGCAAGCAACTAATCCCCAAAACGCTGGCACTACGGTGCCAGCCCATAAAACCCAAATTCACGCGGCGCTCACCTTACTCATTGCCTGTAAATGGCAAAGAGCGCCCTCATTCGCCTTGGAGATGTCCAAATGAATATATTCGCTATCTTGAACCACATGGGTGTGTTCTTTAAAGAAGAGCCAGTTCGTCAACTTCACGCTGCTCTTGAGAAAGCGGGCTACGAAGTGGTTTACCCAGTAGATGATAAAGACTTGATCAAAATGATTGAGATGAACCCACGCATTTGCGGTGTGCTGTTCGACTGGGATAAATACTCACTAGAGCTATGTGAACGTATCAGCCAAATCAACGAAAAACTGCCTGTTCACGCATTTGCTAACGAACAGTCTACTCTAGACATTTCACTAACAGACCTACGTCTAAACGTGAGCTTCTTCGAGTACGCTTTAGGTATGGCTGACGATATCGCTATCAAAATCAACCAAGCGACTGAGGCATACAAAGATGCCATCATGCCTCCATTCACTAAAGCGTTATTCAAATACGTAGAAGAAGGTAAATACACCTTCTGTACTCCAGGTCACATGGGCGGTACTGCATTCCAGAAAAGCCCTGCTGGTAGCATCTTCTACGATTTTTACGGTCCAAACACATTCAAAGCGGACGTATCAATCTCAATGCCTGAGCTAGGTTCTCTACTAGACCACTCAGGTCCACATAAAGATGCAGAAGAATACATCGCACGCACATTCAATGCGGACAGCTCGTACATCGTAACTAACGGTACGTCTACATCGAACAAAATCGTTGGTATGTACTCAGCACCTGCGGGCAGCACAGTACTGATTGACCGTAACTGTCACAAATCTCTGACTCACCTAATGATGATGAGCGACGTGACACCAATCTACTTCCGTCCAACTCGTAACGCATACGGCATCCTTGGTGGTATCCCACAAAGCGAATTCAGCCGCGATGTAATCGCAGAGAAAGTGGCGAAAACACCAGGTGCAACAGCACCAACTTACGCAGTAGTGACTAACTCAACTTACGATGGTCTGTTGTACAACACGCAATTCATCAAAGAGTCGCTAGATTGTAAACACATCCACTTCGACAGTGCTTGGGTGCCTTACACTAACTTCAACCCAATTTACGAAGGTAAATGTGGTATGAGTGGTGAAGCGATGCCAGGCAAAGTGTTCTACGAAACACAATCAACACACAAACTGTTGGCTGCGTTCTCGCAAGCTTCAATGATTCACGTGAAAGGTGACTTTGATAAAGAATCTTTCAACGAAGCATTCATGATGCACACTTCAACTTCACCTCAGTACGGCATTGTTGCTTCTACTGAAACTGCAGCGGCAATGATGCGCGGCAACACTGGTAAGAAGTTGATGCAAGACTCTATCGATCGCGCAATCCGCTTCCGTAAAGAGATCAAACGTCTAGAAGCAGAAAGCGACAGCTGGTTCTTCGATGTATGGCAACCAGAAAACATCGATACCACAGAATGTTGGAAACTAGACCCTAGCGACACATGGCACGGCTTCAAGAACATGGATGACAACCACATGTATCTTGATCCAATCAAAGTAACGCTACTGACTCCGGGGATGAATAAAGAAGGCGAACTAGAAGAATCAGGTATTCCTGCTTCGCTGGTGGCTAAATTCCTAGACGAGCGCGGCATCGTGGTAGAGAAAACAGGTCCATACAACTTGTTGTTCCTATTCTCAATCGGTATCGACAAATCAAAAGCAATGCA
This sequence comes from Vibrio sp. B172a, assembly GCF_030248355.1. Classification (NCBI taxonomy): domain Bacteria; kingdom Pseudomonadati; phylum Pseudomonadota; class Gammaproteobacteria; order Vibrionales; family Vibrionaceae; genus Vibrio; species Vibrio sp. B172a. The sequence goes on from NZ_JAHGAC010000048.1 coordinate 17,033, forward strand.
ATTGCTACGCGGTCTAACTGAATTTAAACGTGGCTACGACTTGAACCTAACCATCAAGAGCTTCCTACCTTCGCTATACAACGAAGACCCAAGCTTCTATGAAGGCATGCGCGTTCAAGAACTAGCACAAGCAATTCATGACCTAACTAAGAAATACAACCTACCAGAGCTAATGTACAAAGCGTTCGATGTTCTTCCAGAAATGAAAGTAACACCACACGCAGCATGGCAAGAAGAGCTTCGCGGTAACGTAGAAGAAATCAAACTGGAAGAAATGGTTGGCCGCGTAAGTGCGAACATGATCCTTCCTTACCCTCCAGGTGTGCCACTAGTACTTCCTGGTGAAATGGTGACTCAAGAGTCTCGCCCTGTGCTGGACTTCCTAGAGATGCTTTGTGAGATCGGTGCGCATTACCCAGGTTTCGAAACCGACATCCACGGTCTATACCAACAAAAAGATGGTAGCTACACCGTAAAAGTATTGAAGAACTAAGTTCCTCTCGAAGATGACGCCATTGGGAATGCAAGCATGCTCCACTCTTACGAGCTCAATGCGTCATCGAACAATAACGACATTTAGATATACCCCTAACTAATCTGTCGTAAAGAGAAGGGCAAGGATGCTCTGATCTTTTCTTCTATATATAGAAGAAACACTTTTCCAAGACTTCACCTGAAGTACCCCAAATAAAAAGCAAAGACCAAAAGAGCAGTTCGTCATCGTTCTGCTCTTTTTTTTCATCTTTATATAGGTAGAAAGAGAAAAAAGAACCAAGAGAGATAAGATCAGTAACCGAAATCACAAAGAAATAGGCGATCTTTTAATGCGGAAGTCAGGTATTTCTTCATGAAAAGATCCTCTACAACCCGAAATATTAGCCAAGATCGTTGAGTATCTATGCAGAATGCTCGTTATTTGTGCGGTTGAAAGTTTTTTTGAAAAAAACGCTTGTGCTAATTTCTCAACCCCCTATACTGCGCATCCACCGACACGGAGTGAGACGAAAGTCACACAGCGAGTCGGGAAGAGAGAAAAAAGAATTTGAAAAAATGCTTGACTCTCTCACGGTGTGAAGTAAGATACGCACCCCTAACGACGAGCAACTAAGTTGCTGAAAATGTTAGAAAAGCTCTTTAAAAATAAGAACCTATCAATCTGTGTGGGCACTCGTTGATGATAATCCAATTAGAAGCTTCGGCTTCAAATTAGGTTTCAATGATACGAAGTGACCATTGAATCGAAAGATTCAGCACAGTCAATTCAAACATTACTTATGTAATGTTCAGTATTCATTGAGCCGACAAAATCTTAAATTGAAGAGTTTGATCATGGCTCAGATTGAACGCTGGCGGCAGGCCTAACACATGCAAG
>NZ_JAHGAC010000049.1:0-616 GCF_030248355.1 Vibrio sp. B172a
TGTCCACACAGATTGATACGGTTTATAAGTAAAAGAGACGAAGATATCCCAATATCTTCGAAGTTTGGTTCTGCTTTTTAAAAGTGGAAACAAATAGCAGTGTCCCGTTCGTCTAGAGGCCTAGGACACCGCCCTTTCACGGCGGTAACAGGGGTTCGACTCCCCTACGGGATACCATTGGGTCGTTAGCTCAGTTGGTAGAGCAGTTGACTTTTAATCAATTGGTCGCAGGTTCGAATCCTGCACGACCCACCATTCTTTAAGAATGACTCTCAAGATGGGGCTATAGCTCAGCTGGGAGAGCGCCTGCCTTGCACGCAGGAGGTCTGCGGTTCGATCCCGCATAGCTCCACCATTCTTGACGTCTACCACAAGACGAAAAACTTATGTGGGCGATTAGCTCAGTTGGGAGAGCACCTGCCTTACAAGCAGGGGGTCACTGGTTCGAGCCCGGTATCGCCCACCATCTTTAAACATTCTCTCTTGAGAGTTTTTAAAAATGGTTACTTCATAAGAAGTGATTAGCTCTTTAACAATTTGGAAAGCTGACAAAACAATCTTTAAGATTGTTTGTAAAGTTCTCAATGTTTGTCTTTAAGACAAACACCAAAAAACA
>NZ_JAHGAC010000005.1:0-188815 GCF_030248355.1 Vibrio sp. B172a
TAACAGGGGCTTTTTATTATTGAGGATTAGTAGATGTATTACGTCTTGCTTTCGTGTTGATTTTTTCTCTAACGAAACTCGTGATACGCCAAATGTAAGCAAGGATAATAGAATACACAATAAAGCATCCAATAAAAGTGTAAAACATGATTGCTTCTGAAATTCCTGCCATCTCACCATAAATACCAAATGCTGCATACAAAGTAGCAATACCACAAATAGCAACTAGCGTTTGTTTCGAGCTTAAACCCATACGTTGGAAAATATGATGTAAATGCTCACGATCCGGTTTGAATGGAGAGTCGCCACGACGCACACGGCGAATCATAATTGCAGCCATATCCATTAGCGGAACAGCAATCAGCCACAATGCAGTTACTGGTCTCATTAAGGGCTTGCTCTCAGCCTGGCTGACCCCCAACAGTAGCCAAATCACTGTAAAACCAATCATCATGCTGCCAGCATCACCCATGAATACCTTTCTTTCACGGCCAAGAATACCAAGGTTCATAAAAATATAAGGCAGCATAGCTACGATGATAACCACACATAAATAAGCCAATCCGTGTTGAGAGTCGACTTGTAGCAAGTAAGCTAATGCACCAAACGTCACAATAGATAACCCACCCAGCAACCCATCAATGCCGTCTACCATATTAAAGGCATTAATTGCCCCTATAACTGCCAGTACAGTGATTACCACACCACTCCAGCCCAAAGATATTTCTCCGAAGCCGAACATATTACCCAAGCTATGTAGCTCAATACCAGCAACGTGAATCATGATCAGAGATAGTGCAGCTTGGATCCCCATACGAATTTTGAAGCTAAGGTCTATCTTGTCATCAATAGCGCCAATAAAGGTAAGAACAACGATAGAGCAAACATAAAGCCAACTGTATTCGATCACTTCAGGTTTGAAAGTTAAGAACTGAACTAACACGATACAAATTGATATTCCCCCAATTAAAGGAACCGCGCCTTCATGCAGCTTTCGTTCATTTGGTTTATCTACTAAGCCTACTGTTCTAGCAGCTTTTCGCATAAGGAAGAGGGTTGCGAATGAGGAGAAAAAGATAAATAAAAGCTCGAGAAACATAAAGTGCGCCAACATCGTATATAGTTATTCGGCGACCATTTTAGCGGAGGACGACGCTATCTCAAGCAGAAATTTGGTAACAATGTGAAAGGGGCAATAGAATTTATCCTACATTACATTGTGCTTTTACCTATCTTAACCGACAAATCAACGGATTACCTTTAAATTGTTTGAGTTTAAGCTGACAAATAACTCTTCTTTTGCCGCCTTCTCGCTATGAATCAAATGGATCTCTTTAGGAGGGGCGCTTATCCCTTCCACAAAACGAATCAGATCAGATTTATCTGCATGCGCAGAATAGCCAGACATCGTATGTACCTGAGCTTGCACATGAATTCTCTGATCATCAATCATCACTTCTTTAGCTCCGCTTTGTATATCCCTACCTAATGTCCTTCTGCTTGATAGCCTGCAAATAACACATCATTACGCTTATCCGGTAACAAGGCTTTGAGGTAATTGACCACACGGCCGCCTTCACACATGCCAGAAGCCGCGACCACAATAGCGGGCTCTGCCGTGCTAGCGAGGCGATTTACCAAGCGCAAATGTTCCGCATGATTACTCAATAGTAATACATTGTTCAAACGCCAGAGGGTGACGATGATTCCCTAAACGCTGCTTTGCTTCTTTTCCCCATAGCTTTTTAAATCGGCGGTAAGTCTTGGTGACTTTTTTCGCCAAAGGAGAATCCAGAATGATAGGAAGCGAGTGATGTAAATCATGTTGATGAATAAGCTGTTCAATATCAAACAGCAACTCCTGCGTTCTGCCTACGCTAAATGCCGGAATCACTATCACACCACCATCTTCAAGCGCATGACGAATAATTGCGAGTAACCTTTGGCTTCGGATCTCGACACTCTCATGCTGTTTGTTACCGTAAGTGGATTCGATAAACAGATAATCCGCACGAGTAGGGGAGACAGGGTCTGGAAGAAGCGGTGTGTTACTTGGCCCCAAGTCACCAGAAAAGACCACCACCTCATTGTTAGGAAGTTTAAACTCCACATAAGCAGAACCAAGAATGTGCCCCGCTGGCTGAAAGCGAAGATAAGCCAACTCTTTAAGCGGAAGCCATGTTTGGTAATCACAAGGTACTAATCGCTTTTTACTGACATTCAGGACTTGTTCCCTTTGTTCTTTTTTTAATCCAAGTTGAAGCTTCAATCCATCTTCTAGCATTAGTGGCACCAGCTCTGCCGTCGCACGAGTGCAGTAAATTTTACCTTTATAGCCTGCAGCTAATAGCCAAGGTAAGCGACCAATATGATCGATATGCGCATGAGTCAGCACCAAAGCTTTTATTCTGCGGACAGAAAACTCAATTTCTAATGAGCGGTGTTTGCCATTCTTCAATGCGTCCCGTCCCTGAAAAAGCCCACAATCGATCAAAATGCTGCTTTTGGGTAACTTGAGCTCGTGACAAGAGCCTGTTACTGAGTGCTTTCCTCCGTGGCGCACAACCGGCATAAGCCTTTTTCCTTTTCGCTATTTACCTAGAGTTTATTCTTTAAAAGATAAGCCATTTTTCGTCGGGTTTAACTTAATTGACAACCTCATCGAAAAGGAGAAGGAAAGTGGCAAAAATAGACGAAATTGGACACACATAAACGAGAGTCATGAATATGGCGATAAGTGATTACTATAGAGTGTGAGGTGGCACGGAACTATGCATTACCATGCGCTTTCGTTGCTTTATGTTTTATGTAACTGCATAAATAATTATTATAATTGCGGTGTTATAAAGTGTTGATTTATAACGACTTGGGTATTCATGGTAAGTTTTTATAAATGTAACGCCAAAATAATGTCAGTAAAAAGTCATTTTTTCGTGAGTTTGCGTCTTTTAGTTGCAACCTGTTTGCTATACAATTCCATGCCTAGAGTACGTCAATATATTAGAGCGGATTGCATTGCCTTTAGGAGCCAGACCTAGGGGCGGTAGCGTACTCAAATTAGAAATCACGCGCACATGATGACGAACATCATCAAGGAATGCCGTAACATATAAATATAATTAAGCACACAGTTGCGCATCTGGCAAGTCGCTTCTTATCAAAAGGAGCGCTTAAACAAACATTTAAGTAAAGCTCCATTACGTCAGAGGGGCAAAATCAAAGCTGATACGCAGTTTTGAGTGATACATTGGCTAGGCATAAGGTTTTCCCTCCTCAATACTTTCCTTAAAAACTAAGCATTAAATGTTACGTCTTTTTAATTAGTGGTTAGTTATCAAAATGTACACTCGAACTCTCTTTATCAATATTTTCAATTGTGACTGTTTTTCTATATGTTTAAATATATATCATTTCAGATATTTGACCGATTATTTACTGTCGTGTTTTTTATCTTGTGTGATTCTTTATTGGCTAGGACAGTCAGTGTAAATGAGTATGGCTATTGGCAATACGCAATGAATGTATCGTTATTGGTATATTCTTTTTGTTTGCTGATATCAAGCGAAATTGTGGTACCTGTCCTAGTTAAAAATAAAAGAATTGTAAACGAGGTATTAACAAGTGTAATTATTATAAGGTTGTTAATATTTGTACTTTGTATGTCTGTTGCATCTATATATGTTGATTTCTTCAATATATCTGGACTTCAACGTGAATTGTTCTTTTCCTTTGTGTTTATTCTTTGTGTAAATGAAATTGCATCCACTTCAACTAACTATAGTTTAGCAATTCTTAATGTTAAATATACTACCATAGCAAATGTTTTAAGTTTGGTTATTAGAGCGGTATTATATTTTATAGCATATAGGAGTGGGGAGGGAATTAATTCATTTATTAATGCGAGGTTCATGGAAGCAATAATTTTCTTAACTTTAATGTTATATATGTTAGTGCTGTTTAATGTAAAGTTCTCATTTTCATCTTATATAACTAAAATTATATTTTTTCGAGGTTTAAAGTTTTGGTTTGGTATATTTTTGACGTATTTGTACACTAGGATTGATCGATTTTTTGTTGAGCATCAACTCAATACTGAAGTGTTGGCTTATTATGCGGTCTCAGTTCAGTTAATAGAGCAGGTTAGAGCTTTTTCATTAATACTCATCAAGTCGATGTTTTCAAAATATATTTTTGTTAAACAGAGTGTCAACAATCTTTATTCCAGAGTGAATAACTTGATTTTTTTTGTTTTGATATTCTCTTTTGTTTCATGTTTTATGGTTTGGATGTTGTCCGGTTTGTTTATTGAAATAATATATTCGAAAAAGTACATTTCATCAGTACAAATGTTAGACACAATGTCTTTGAGTGTTATTTTTATTATGCTGGATATTGTTTTTCTCCAATTCCTCATTAGGCAGCGCATGTCAAAATTTATTTTTATAAAGGCTTTAGTTTTATCCTTGTGTGCGATATATATATATGGTTTTCAGCTAGATTTGCTAGGTGAGGATTACCTAGCTTATTTGTATAATGTTTTTAATTTCCTAGCATTATCCATTTCATTTGTTTTTTATCTTCTTACTAAGAGATACTATGTGGGCCGTAGACTACCTTCAAAAAAGTGACATTTTAATTATATCTATCTTCTGTATATTGTGCTTTATATTGAGTTTTTCTGTTCACTCATTAAAAATTGACAATTATAAGATAGGATTTGTTTTTATTGTTCCTTTAGTATTTATAGTTTCTTATATCGTGGCATTTAGGGATGTATATTCAACCCCTGACACACTACCATATATTAACATGATAGAGGATTTAAGAAATGGCAATGAGGTCTTCGGTTATGAAGTCGGATTTATTTTTTTTGTTAATATTGCAAATATAATGGACTCATCCATTAATTTCATATTCATTACAATACCTACTTTGTTCTTGCTATCTTATTACTTTTTTAGTTTTAAAATATCAAATAGTGTCTTTTTTAGCTGCTTAGTTACGATAGCGTTAATTAATTACCCTTTTTTCTACTCCTTAAATGGTAATGTTATTAGGCAAGCTTTAGCTTTGTCAATATTTATCCTTTCACTTTGTTTTAATGACAGAAAATATTTGTGTTTATTTGGTTTGTTAGTTTCTTCTGTTATTCATAACAGTATTTTTATATTAATTGTATTCTACGTTTTACAATTTGGCTTTAAGAAGAAATATATTATTATTTTTTGGCTTTTGGCAACGTTACTATCATATTTTAATGTTTTATCTTCAATTATATCTCCTTTGTCACAATACTTAGAAGGTTTTAAGGCCGCAATGTATTTAAAAGGAGAGCATGATTATAATATTGGGTTTAGATTTGACTTCTGGATTATGTCCTCTTTGCCTATTTTATTTCTACTAACAATAAAAAATCTTAGGGTTGAAAATAAAAATCTGTTGATATTAACTAAGTTGACAGCGTTAGTAGGTAATTTTCATATATTATCACTAATAATACCTTATTCCGATAGATTTGGAGTTATGGCGTGGATTTTCTATCCTTTGATTTTTATCGCAATATTTAAAGAGTTTTTAATCAACTTTAAGAGAAAAAATAATGGTTACTGTGGGGTTGCCCGTATATAACAACGAGAATGATCTAGTTGATACATTGAGGTCGATATTTGCTCAAACTTATGAAGATTGGGAGATTATTGCCATTGATGATGGTTCTCAAGATAAATCATTGGATATATTGATGAGCATTAACGATCCAAGAGTAAAAGTTTTTCATGATGGACGGAATAGGAAATTAGCGTATCGATTAAATGAAATAAACGAGAGAGCTAAGTCTGATTTTATTCTTCGGATGGATAGTGGTGATATGTGTTCACCTAGAAGAATAGAGCATCAGTTAAATTTTATCAGAAGCTATGGGCTAGATATCGTTTCGACACAAATAGCAGTCGTAGATACTAATAATAACGTATTGAACTTGAGAAAATCTCTCGATCATTCAATAACATTAAAAAATTACTTAAAATTTGGAAGCTCAATAGGACATCCTACAATATTAACCAAGTCATCATGGTCAAAAAATAATAAATACTCGACTCTAAACAAGAGGACTGAAGATTATGAACTCTGGATTCGCTCCATTTCTAACGGTTCACTAAATGATAGTATTCACGCAAGAATAGACGAACCTCTTTATTTCTATCGAGATGATGCTAATGTGAGTGTTAGTCAAATAGAAACTAGTTTTCATGAACGAAATGAAATTATTAGAAACTACGGAAAAGGTATGCTTTCTAATAGCGAAATAAGAAAACTGATTTATAAGAATAATGTTAAGAAATTGGCTTTAAAAGCATTATCTAAAGTGAATGTATATGGGAAGGTAAAGACTAGCTTTTTAAGAAGTAATGAGCATAGTAGTAATGATGTGAATAATGTTAAAAATGAAATTGATACTATTCTTAAAACTAAAGTACCTGGTATAGATTAATAGATAATATGGTCAAGTATTGTATTGTAACAACTGTTGATGCGACAATGTCTGCTTTTATTATAGAGGCTGCAAGGTATCATAAGAAAAAAGGATTTAATATTACGTTGATATGTAATATGTCAGATGATTTCTACTTTAAATATCGCAACGAATTTGATTGTATTAATCTTAACATGACTCGAGGAACTTCAATTTTCGATGTTATTAAAAATACTTATGAGTTATATAAAATTTTCAAGTTTAAAAAATTTGATATAATTCAGTATGCAACACCAAATGCTGCATTTTATTCATCTATTGCAAGTTTTATGGCCTGCGTTCCTAAAAGGTTATATTGTCAATGGGGGATTAGATATGTTGGATTTAGTGGAGTAAGGAGAAATATATTTAAACTTATTGAATATTTAACTTGTTCTCTATCAACGGACATAAGACCAGCTAGTGAAAAGAATAGACAATTTTCGATATGTGAGAAATTATATAAAGAAAATGAAAGTTCTGTTATTGGACAAGGAGGGACAATAGGGGTAGATTTCAAAAAGTTTAATCTTGATATGAAGGCTGATGGTAGAAACTTTGTATTAAATAAGTATTGCTTACGTCCGGATGATTTTATTTTTGGTTACGTAGGAAGTTTGAGAGGAGATAAAGGCACAAACGAACTTATTGAAGCATTTAGAGAGATGTCCAGCACCCATGAAGATATAAAGCTAGTTCTTGTTGGAAGTAAATTTGATGGCGATCCTATAAAAAAAGATTTACTAGATTGGGCTGATTCTTCTGATAAAGTTATTTTTGTTGGAGCGCAAAAGGATACCTCGAAATTCATTTCTAGTTTCAGTGTTCACGTACATCCTTCTTACCGAGAAGGTTTTAGTATGGTTTTACAGGAAGCAATGGCTCTCAAGGTGCCTATTATTACTACGGATATTCCAGGTCCTTCTGAGGTTATAGAGCAAGACAAATCAGGGTTGTTGATCGCTCCTAGAGATGTTTCTGAACTGAAAGAAGCAATGGAGAAGTTATATTCAGATAAAGAAATGAGGCTTGCTTTATCTGAAAGCGGTTATAAACGGTGTGTTGAACATTTTGACAGGGAAATAATGCTTCATTTGACTCATAAAGACCGAATGAATATTATTTTCTCTTAAGGTTATTACCATGCAATTAATGATTCTTACTAATGAGCCTGCATTTGCTTTAGAGGCAGAATTAGCAGGTGTAAATAGAATATTTGTTGACCTAGAGTTTTTAAATAAATCAGAAAGACAAAGGGGATTAAATACTGTACTTTCCAATCATACAATCGAAGATGTTAAAGCCGTACGCGCTGTAATTAATAAATCAGATTTACTTGTTAGAGTCAACCCAATTAACCCTAATTCACAACACGAGATAGATTGTGTGATAGCAAGTGGCGCGGACATTATCATGCTACCTATGGCATTTGATTCCAAAGATGCCCAAGATTTCGTTAATATGGTTGATGGTCGGGCTAGGACAATTGTCATGATTGAAACAGCCCAGGCGATGTCTCGAATAGATGATTTAATAGCTGTAAAAGGAATTGACGAATTTTTTATTGGTTTAAATGATTTAAAAATAAGTTTGGGGCTTAACTTTATGTTCGAAGTCCTCTCTAGTGGGCTTGTAGAATATATGATAGATAAAATTATCATGTCAGGTAGTGTTGTTGGCTTTGGAGGGATAGCTAAATTGGGCGAAGGAGATCTTCCTGCTGAGTTAATTCTATCAGAACATGTTAGATTGAATTCTCATTCGGTTATTTTATCGAGAACATTCAAAAATGATAAGTCTGTGTCAACTTCCACTGAAAAAGTCGATTTGAAACTAGAGGTTTCTAAGATGAAAAAGAAATACAATGATTTGAAAATCATTTCAAAACACGAATTGTTAGTAAATAAAAAAGAGTTAAAAGATATTGTGAGTCGTATTTCTGAAAGGATTCAAAAGAATGCAGAAAAGGTTATTTGATGTAGTAATCTCATTCGTTTCTTTGTTGGTTTTCGCGCCTTTGATTTTTCTCCTTGCATGGAAGGTACGTAAAAATCTTGGTTCTCCGGTTCTATTCCGTCAAACGCGTCCGGGCTTGAATGGAAAACCTTTTGAAATGGTGAAGTTTCGCACCATGAAAGATTCGGTTGATCAACAAGGGAACCCGCTACCGGATTCTGAGCGTATGACTCCCTTTGGCGATAAGCTAAGAAATAGCAGCTTAGATGAACTTCCAGAATTATGGAATGTGTTAAAAGGGGAAATGAGCTTAGTTGGGCCTCGTCCGTTGCTCATGCAATATCTACCGCTTTATAGCAAAGAGCAATCAAGACGTCATGAAGTTCGCCCTGGAGTAACGGGTTGGGCGCAGATTAATGGCCGTAATGCGATCAGTTGGGAAGAGAAATTCGAGTTAGACGTTTGGTACGTCGATAATAAAACGATTTGGCTAGATATAAAGATACTCTTTTTAACCGTTAAAAAAGTATTTATTAAAGAAGGCATCAGTGCGCAAGGTGAAGCGACTATGCCGTACTTTAAAGGAAATAAATAAAATGAATAAAATAATTGGCGTCTATGGAGCTAGTGGCTTTGGTCGAGAAGTTGTTCCTGTTGTAAGGAATATCTATTCAGATGAATACGAAATAGTGTTTATCGATGATGCAGCAAAAGTTAGCGAGTTAAATGGGGTTAAAGTCTGTAGCTATGAGAGCTTTCTAGAAGCAACCCATATAGAAAAAAAAGCCGTTATAGCTATCGCTGACTCAAAAGTGAGAGAAAAAATATCAGTTAAGCTTGAAAATGATGAAGTCGAGCAAGTAAACATAGTGGCATCAAACTCTGTCATTATGGACTCGAACGAAATAGGTGAGGGGGTCATCTTGTGCCCATTTACTACAATTACTTCTAATACAAAGATCGGTAAGTCCTTTCACGCCAACTTATACAGCTACGTTGCGCACGATTGCGTAATTGGAGACTTTGTTACGTTCGCCCCAAGCGTAAAATGTAACGGGAACATTCATATAGAAGATCATGCTTATATTGGTACTGGAGCAGTTATCAAACAAGGAACACCAGTTAAACCAATAGTTATTGGACAAGGTGCTGTTGTTGGTATGGGGGCTGTTGTTACAAAAAGTGTAAAAGCTGGTGACGTGGTGTTTGGTAACCCAGCGAAGTCGATAAAGAGAGGAGCTTAGGATGTTAGTCGGTAACAATATTCCAATTGAAGATATTCAGGTTGGGATGACGGTTTCGTACTCGCAAACTATCACTGATGCAGACATCAAACAGTTTGCCGGACTCTCTGGTGACCATAATCCAGTTCATGTCGATGAAGTTTATGCTTTGGAGTCTAGATATAAAAGAAGGATCGCTCACGGGTTAATTTCAGGAAGCTTTTTTTCTGCTTTGTTTGGTACCAAGCTGCCAGGACCTGGTTGTGTTTATGTCGGGCAGTCCTTTAACTTTAAGCGTCCTGTTTATATTGGGGACACGGTAACTGCCTCTGCAACAGTTAAGTCTATCGACTTGAAAAAGCGCAGAGTTCATTTTGATACGGTTTGCAAAGTCAGAAGCAAAACTGTCATTGATGGCACGGCTGAAATCTACATCCCATAGGGTTTACTATGCTTAATACACCATTTTCTCCATGGCCTTCTTTTACTCAAGAAGAGGCGGATGCAGTGAGCCGTGTGCTACTGTCAAACAAAGTGAACTATTGGACAGGTAACGAGTGTCGCGAGTTCGAAAAAGAGTTTGCTACATGGGCAGGTTGTGAATATGCGATTGCTCTTGGTAACGGCACACTTGCGCTCGACGTGGCATTGAAAGCCTTGGGCGTTGGCGAGGGCGATGAAGTGATTACCACCTCAAGAACGTTCCTTGCTTCTGCTTCATCAATTGTGACTTCCGGTGCTGCACCCGTTTTTGCGGATGTAGACCTAAATAGCCAAGCGATTACGGCGGAATCGATACAAGCGGTACTCACGCCAAAAACAAAAGCGGTGATTGTGGTGCACCTTGCTGGTATGCCAGCGGAGATGGATGCCATTATGGCGCTGTCACAGCAGCACGGTTTTTACGTGATTGAAGACTGTGCTCAAGCACATGGCGCGAAATACAAAGGCCGCAGTGTGGGCACTATTGGTCACATTGGTGCGTGGTCTTTCTGCCAAGATAAGATCATGACGACAGGCGGCGAAGGCGGCATGGTGACGACCAATGATAAGACATTGTGGTCAACTATGTGGTCGTACAAAGATCACGGTAAAAGCTTTGATGCGATTTACAATCGCGAGCATCCACCGGGCTTTCGTTGGCTACACGAATCTTTCGGGACTAACTGGCGCATGACAGAGTTGCAAGCTGTTATTGGTCGTATCCAACTCGCTCGCATGCCAGCATGGACAGCGCAACGCCAAGCGAATGCTGCACAAATTGATGAAGCGGTTGCAGATCTAAGCGTGGTTCGCCGAGTGGAAGTGCCGGAATACAGTGAGCATGCTGCATACAAACACTATTTGTTTGTAGAGCCTGAGAACCTTGCAGAAGGGTGGACACGAGAGCGCATCGTAGAAACCATCATTAAGCGTGGTGTGCCAGCTTATCAAGGCAGTTGCTCAGAAGTGTACCTAGAGAAGGCGTTTGACAATACACCTTGGCGACCAAAGCAGCGATTGAGCAATGCCGTGGCTTTAGGCGAAACAAGCTTGATGTTCCTTGTGCACCCAACCTTAACGGCTGAAGAAGTGTCTAAAACGGCTCAAGTGATCCGAGAAGTGTTTTTAGAAGCTCAGCGCTAAATATTGATTTGAAAATCTAATGAGAGTGCTTTTACTTTCCTCCTAGAACCTAGAACCTAGAACCTAGAACCTAGAACCTAGAACCTAGAACCTAGAACCTAGAACCTAGAACCTAGAACCTAGAACCTAGAACCTAGAACCTAGAACTAACCCCTGCAGCGCCTTCTGTGCGCCGTAATTTTGCGAAGGGACAAGGAGTACAGTTCCTTTGTTGCATTGCGTTGCAAATTCAACGCGGCGTTGCTAATTATTATGCATCCGAGTGTTCTATTAATACTCACTGAGTTGTATAATGTTTGTTCAGCTGCTGTATAAATTCAACAAAAAACATTACCACCAACTCTTATTAATAAATCTGGGGTAATGAGGCTTATTCTTCGTCATGATTGAACATAATTCCAAATTAAACGTCATTTGGTCGTTACCACGCTATAAAAAACGTGTCATTAGTGCGGTAGTAGACTTTTTTATTATTTCCAGTGCGTTTTTAATGGCGTACTGGACCAGAATTGGAGAGTTTACTCACCTACCAGATACGGCAAGCCAGTATGTGCTTTATTGTACTATCGCGATTACGTTAACGATTTTTGCGGCTTTAGGTCTATATCGAGCGGTACTACGTTATTTAGGCTTTCATGTGCTGGCGGTTGTTGGGCTAGGCACCATTCTTTCTGCGATGTGCGCGGCAACGTTTGCTTTTGCCTTCCACGCTGAGTTACCTCGCTCTGTCCCGTTTATTTATGCAGCCTTTCTGGCTATTGGCGTCGGTAGCAGCCGCTTAATCGTCAGAAGTTTAGTTGCCCAATCAGTGCATAAAGTGGGAACACCAGTGCTGATTTATGGTGCCGGTAGTGCAGGCCGTGAATTGGCGTTCGCGCTGCGCCAATCAGAGACACATCGTGTGATTGGTTTTGTTGATGAGGACAAAACACTCTATAACACTACCTTGATGGGACACTTTGTTTACACGGTAGAAAGTGCACCGAAAGCGATCAAAAAATATGACGTGAAACAGATTCTACTGGCGATCCCAAGCGCTTCAAATAAACGTCGTAAAGAAGTGTTGGATAGCATTTCTAAACTGCCTGTTGAGATTCAGACTGTGCCAGATATGCGCGATATCTTAACCGGTAAAGCAAAAATCGATGAACTAAAAGAAGTCCCAATTGGTGATTTGTTAGGTCGAGACGCGGTTCAACCTCAGCAAGTATTGATGGAATCAAACATCAAAGACCAAACCGTTATGGTAACAGGGGCTGGTGGCTCAATTGGCTCAGAGCTTTGTCGACAAATTTTAAATTACTCCCCGAAAGCACTGGTCTTGTTTGAGTTATCTGAATTTGCTCTATATCAGATACATATTGAGCTGAGCCAAATCGTTAAAGACAGAAAACTCAACATTGTGGTTGTCCCTTTGGTTGGGTCGGTACAAAGACAAAACCGCCTCGAAACCACCATGAAGGCGTTTGAAGTCGACACGGTTTACCATGCTGCCGCGTACAAGCACGTCCCGCTTGTTGAATACAATGTCGTAGAAGGTGTGCGTAATAACGTATTTGGTACTTACTATACGGCTTTAGCTGCCATTGATGCAGGGGTGAAAAATTTCGTTTTAATCTCTACTGATAAAGCGGTTCGTCCTACTAACGTGATGGGCACAACCAAGCGAATGGCTGAGTTAGGCTTACAAGCGCTAGCTGAGCAACAAAACCGCATTCGAGAGAACAACCCAAACCTAGGCACCCGCTTTTGTATGGTGAGGTTCGGTAATGTTTTGGGGTCATCAGGTTCGGTTGTACCGGTTTTCAAAAAACAAATTGCTAACCGTGAACCAATCACGGTGACTCACAAAGATATCACTCGATACTTTATGACGATTCCAGAAGCCGCACAGCTTGTGATTCAAGCCGGGGCGATGGGCAGAGGTGGCGACGTCTTTGTTCTTGATATGGGCTCGCCAGTAAAAATCGTCGACCTAGCGAAGAACTTAATCCACCTATCAGGCTTGGAAGTCAAAGATGAAGCCAATCCAGAAGGGGATATTGAGATCAAGTACACAGGCTTAAGACCCGGCGAGAAGCTGTATGAAGAGTTGCTGATTGGTGATGATAATGTTTCTGAAACCGCTCACAGCCGAATCATGACCGCGCAAGAAGACTTCTTGCCAATGAAGGAATACGAAACACTAATTGATAAATTGGATGTGGCTTGTCACAACTTCCAACATGAAGTGATTCGCCGTTTGTTGCTCGAAGCACCGACCGGCTTTAACCCTGTAGACGGCATCGAAGATTTAGTCTGGAAACAAACATCACAAACAGCGGCTTTGTTTAACTTTGAGCCAAAGCAAAGTAATGCAGCTGAAACTTGATGCTTTAGTTGTGTTGATAAATAATAGATAAATTAATCATTTGCTGGTGGCGGCTTGTGAAGGAACGGTTAGATTTCAATCATCATCAGCAACGAAATGACAAAAGTTAAAAGGCACCAAAGCGGTGCCTTTTTGTGTATTCATGACTTTAACAGTGGCAAAACTGATGGCACAGAAAATAATTAAAAAACGGATTGCAGCACTCTCGCTACCGCTCTTTATGAGTGCGCCTATTGCAGCAGAAGGTTTAAAAACGCTCCCTTCTAATCAGAGTTTTACGGGACTGACGTTGACACCCAACGCACAGTCTTTGGAATATGGCGACTTCTCTTTCACGTATGCTCAGGGGTTGCCATATAACACCGAAATCCAAGATTTTGATTCTCTCAAATTTGCCTTTGGTATTTTGGAAGGGTTGGAAGCGCAGGGGCGGATTGTCACTGATGATTATACGTCAAATTGTTTCGATGATTGTGGCGATATTCGAGACCTTTCATTCTCTTTTAAGTATCAGTTACCCAATTTTTTGAGCTTAGATAATGTTGATTTAGCACTCGGTGTCCAAGATTTTGGTGGCTCAGGAAACCGTTTCAGCACCAAATATGCAGTTGCTGATTACACATTTAATGCTGTTCCTGTGCGAATTTCTGCGGGTTATGGTCAATCTGATATCCCGTTAGGCGTTATGGACGGGCCATTTGGTGGTGTTGAATACCAACCATTTGATTTTGTTCAGCTTACTGGGGAATACGATGCTGTCGAGTTTAACTCATCAGTGAAAGTGTTCACGCCTGAAGAACTTTTACCATACGACATGACGGCTTCCTTGAGCTACCAAATTTACTCTGGCCATGAGACGGATGAACAGAATATGTGGAATGCCGCATTGTCTATCCCGCTCATCACCGATTACACCCGTTCTCGTGAGTATGCTCGCAGCAATGTGTCACTAATGGAAAAGCTCTCTCTAGAGCAAAGCAAAGCTGATAATGCGTCAATCTCTGCTTTGGTAAGTGCACTGCGCAACGAAGGTTTTGTCAATATTCAAGTCGGCACCTTAAACCAATCGGTTGTCGTAGCTCTAGAGAACCGCCGCTACAATCACAACCAGATGGATGGTTTGGGTGTGGCGATGGGGATCATTTCGAGTCACTTCGGTACAAGCTCCGCACAAGAAATGGGCTTAAGCTCTGATCGTGTAGAGTTAATGCTATTGGCGAACCAAAAACCAGTCGTGAGTGTGCAAACGGATGCGACTTGTTACCAGAGTTTTGTGAATGGTTCTGCGGCATGTGATGACATTCAATTCAGTACCAAAAATCTATCCGACAAGCTTGAGTTGGTGGAGTGGAAAACAGAGCGCGTAAACAGCGGAGCGTTAGATTCACAATTGGTGTTATCGCCAATGGTACGCCATGGTGTTGCGACTGAGTTTGGTGTTTATGATTACTCGTTTGCGATGTCGAGTAACCTATATACCTTCTTGTGGTCTGGTGCTGCTGTTGATATTCGCCATATCCTACCATTAGCGGAAAGCGATGACTTTGAAGAGGGCGGTTACTTTGAAGATAGCGCCTACGAAAACGAAATTGACCGTGCCATGGTTCATCAATTCTTCCGCTTGCCATATGTCGATGTAGCTAACCAAGTGTCGTTAGGTCTGGTGAAAACCGATTATGTCGGTGCTCGCAGTGAATCTGCTTGGTTCTCTCCATCTGGTGCTCATGCTCTTGGGCTAGAGATGAGTTATTTCCAGCACATGGATGAGAAAGACAAAAATGGTTATGCGAACCCGGATCGCCAAACGTTCTTAACTCGTTATACCTTTAGTATGCCTGAATGGGATTGGCAGTTTAATGCGACTGCGGGTGAGTTTTGGAAAGGGGATGTAGGCGCTAAGTTCACGACTTCACATTGGTTTGAGGACATTGAAGTTTCTGCGAGCTACCAAGTGACGAAGTTTAATGATACCGATGAAGAGCAGTTCGTTACTGTTGCGGTGAAACTACCTCTGACACCTTGGCGTGATATGTCTCCTGGCTTACTTCAGGTTCGTGGGAACGAAGCATACGACTTTAATGTTTCGACGCGAGTTGGTAATGACCAAAACTTCTTAAGTACAGGACAAGGGGATGAACTGGTGATGGATAACAGCATGCTGCGCCGATACTTCAACCGTGGTCGTTACGGTAGTGATTACTTTGAAGAGAACAAAATCCGTATGCGTAATGCTTACTTACGTTACTTAACGACTCAAATTGATTAGTAGCCTACCATTTGATCGAACAGGTCGTAGGTTGAACGAAAGGCAATCTAACTAATACATCCCCCTAAAAACCTGTATCGATGGCATAATAAATAGCGGCTGAGAAGTCGCTATTTCGTACTTTTAGTAACGTCACGGTAAAAAAAAGTCTTAATAGCACCAATTTCTACCGTAGAAAGCGATGTTTTGGTATTCTTACGACAGTTTTATTTATGGGATAAAAGAATGAAAATTGCAGTTGCAGGTACAGGATACGTAGGCCTGTCAAACGCCATGCTTTTGGCTCAGAATCATGAAGTCGTTGCGATAGACATCATCCAAGAGAAAGTTGAGATGCTAAACAATAAGCAATCTCCTATTGTTGATGCTGAGATCGAGAGCTTTCTTGCAACGAAAAAACTCAACTTTGTGGCTACTCTAGACAAAGAGCTCGCCTATAAAGATGCAGAGTATGTTGTAATTGCAACTCCCACAGATTATGACCCTCAAACTAACTACTTCAATACAGCTTCTGTCGAGGCTGTGATCAAAGATGTAGTGGCAGTTAACCCTGACGCAGTTATGGTAATTAAGTCTACCGTGCCAGTAGGTTATACGGCACGCATCAAAGAAGAGCTAGGTAGTGAGAATGTTATTTTTTCTCCTGAGTTTCTGCGTGAAGGTAAAGCACTTTACGATAACCTGTATCCATCACGTATCATTGTCGGTGAGCGTAGTGAACGCGCAGAAATGTTTGCAGGTTTGCTAGTTGAAGGCGCAGTAAAAGAAGATATTCAAGTTCTCTTTACTGATTCAACAGAGGCGGAAGCGGTTAAGCTGTTTTCTAACACTTACCTTGCCATGCGTGTTGCATACTTTAATGAGCTGGATTCTTATGCAGAAGCTCATGGCTTGGATGCCCGTCAGATCATTGAAGGTGTTGGCTTAGATCCTCGTATCGGTAATCATTATAACAACCCATCATTTGGTTACGGTGGCTACTGTCTTCCTAAGGATACTAAGCAATTACTTGCTAACTACCAAGAAGTGCCAAACAACATTATCGGCGCGATTGTCGATGCGAACCGCACTCGTAAAGACTTCGTAGCGGAATCCATCCTCAAGCGTGAACCACAAGTTGTTGGTATCTATCGTCTTATCATGAAAGCGGGTTCTGATAACTTCCGTGCTTCCTCTATCCAAGGCATCATGAAGCGCATCAAAGCGAAAGGTGTTGAAGTTGTGGTTTACGAGCCTGTGTTAAAAGAAGATGACTTCTTTAATTCTCGCGTGATGAAAGACCTAAACGAATTCAAGCAAACGGCAGATGTGATCGTTTCTAACCGTATGGTTGAAGAGTTAGCTGACGTGGTTGATAAGGTTTACACTCGCGACTTGTTTGGTAGCGATTAAGCAATAGAAATTCGTAAATGGGCTCCTTTTAGGGGCCTTTTTTGATCGAGTGCTTGACGAATGTTTTTGATTTTCTGGTTGGAGTTAGGTGCTTGTCGTGAGCAGGTTCCTGATGTCGCCTAGGCTCCTCGGAATGACAAAACTCATTAGATCGTAAGCAAACAAAAAGGGATGCGTGATGCATCCCTTTGTTATTTCTGCTTAGTAAAAAGCGAAATTAAGCTTTAGCTGCTGCCGCTGCTTTAGCAATAGCTACGAAGCTCTTAGCGTCTAGAGAAGCGCCGCCAACTAGAGCACCGTCGATGTCTGGTTGTGAGAAGTAAGCTTCAGCGTTTTCTGGCTTAACAGAACCGCCGTATTGGATGATTACTTGTGCTGCAACTGCTTCGTCTTTCGCTGCGATTAGAGCGCGGATAGAAGCGTGGATGCGTTGTGCATCTTCAGCTGTTGCTGCTTTACCAGTACCGATAGCCCAGATTGGTTCGTAAGCGATGATTGCGCCGTTTAGAGCTTCAACACCGTAAGTGTCGATAACTGCGTTGATTTGACGTGCACATACTGCTTCAGTTTCGCCAGCTTCGTTTTGAGCTTCAGATTCACCGATACAGAAAACAGGAGTTAGACCGTTTTCTTTTAGGAAGTTGAATTTCTTCGCGATGAACTCGTCAGATTCGTTGTGGTATTCACGACGCTCTGAGTGACCGATGATGATGTGAGAAGCACCGAAGTCTTTCAGCATTTCTGGAGACATGTCGCCAGTGAAAGCACCGCTGTTGTTTAGGTCAGTGTTTTGTGCACCTAGGATAACTTTGTTACCGCCTTCAGCGATTACGCGCTCTGCTAGATCGATGTAAAGAGCTGGTGGAGCTACTGCTACGTCTACACCTTCAACGCCTTCAAGCTCAGCGTTAATACCTGTTAGTAGCTCAGTTACCATTGCTTTGCTACCGTTTAGTTTCCAGTTACCCATCACTACAGGACGACGCATAGGAATATCTCCCTTATCTTTAATGTAAATAGTCTATTAATGTAAAAAATCTACGTAGGAATATAACAGAATAATGTGAACAGATCATGATTGGCGTCATGTCTTATTCGGCTTTCTTCATCTGGTCGGTGCTGCATTTGTTCTGTTATTTTTGTCAAAAACAATCGATTGGTGATCGCGTAGACAGAATGATAGTCCATTCCTCGGAAATTGCCGCTTAGATTGGTATTACTACGGGTTAAAAGTTAGCCGTAATAAGAAAGGAATCAAAATGCCAAACTTAGTTTTAGAATATTCCAACTCGGTTGATGAGCGTGTGAATGTTCAAGGCCTATTAGAAGACTTACATAAAGTGACTTTAGATAGTGGTTTGTTTGAGCTGGCGTCAGTTAAGTCTCGTGCACTTCGTTGCCACAATTGGCTGGTCGGGGAAGAGGGCGATAGTGTGGACTTTATTCATATCAACTTTGATTTGCTCGCAGGAAGAAGCCCTGAACAGAAGCGGGAATTATCAAGAGCACTGATGGTAGTACTGCAAGAGCAAGCGAGCCATGTTCGCAGTTTGACCGTGAATGTTCGAGATATGGATATTGATTGCTTCCAGAAGGTGGTAAATTAGACACACTAGATTTACTTAGTGCGGCCAAGGAGTTGTCGCACTTTCAATATGTTGAGTGTTTCGATGTCGATTAAAGAATTACTGTTTTCTTTCCAAGGTCGTATAGGCCGTAAAACTTACTGGATGTGGAATATCATCTACTACATCATGATCTTGGGCTTCGGTGCGGGCATCAGTAAGTTGTTCCCTGCTTTTTCTTATATTCTTCTGCCTATCTTCTTACTGATTCTTCTTATCCCAGACTTAGCTATCACCACTAAGCGCTGGCATGACCGTAATAAGTCGATTTACTGGCTAGCGTTAAACATCCCGTTGATCATTGGTCGAGTTGCAACGCCGATGACCAATCCAGCAGCACAAGACCCATCAACACCGCAAATGATGATTGCTTCTATTTCTCTGATATGTGGCCTATGGATTCTGGTTGAGTGTGGTTTCTTGAAAGGTACGGCAGGTCAAAACAACTACGGCCCTGAGCCGAAGTAAGGTCCTTGGGTTCCGAACTCGTTGGACGTAGATTCTTAGTCTCGCTGAAGCTCGCTAGAATGACGGATTTCTTTTATTTAATAGTAAGTTAAATTAACCGTCATTCTGAACAGCGAGGGACGAGCGTGATTCAGAATCTACTCACCGAGTGCTCCGAGTTTGAAGTAATCTTACTTTGCCGGTGGGTCACAATAGGAAACCAGCAACAAGTCATTAAGGAGAATGAACCATCGACAAGGTACCTTGCGTTTATATCCTAACTTCAAAAAATAACTCAGTTCTCTACATTGGTGTTACCAGCCAACTAGCCCAAAGAATATGGCAGCATAAAAACGGAGTCGTTGAGGGTTTTACCAAGAAATATCACGTTCACAAGCTTGTTTATTTTGAGTTGTTCGAAGATATGGCAACTGCCATAAACCGAGAACAGCAGCTGAAACAATGGAAACGAGAGTGGAAGTTAGATTTAATAAGAAAAACGAATCCTGACTTTCTCGATTTATCCAATGAGTTTTAGTAAAAATCACCTCTATCTTTAAACGCTCTCAACTCCACTACATCGGCTTTGTTAGTTGAAGTAGTTTCTCCCTGCAATGCCTCTCTAAATTTCACCACCTGTTTTTGTAGCTCATTCATCAATGCGACATTGGTGTGGTTTGGGTTTTTGCAGTTGTGGATGACTCTATCTATGTGGCTTTGTTGCGCCCATAATCTTGGCTGCATTTGCTCTGAGGCACCTTCTATCATCGCTTTTGCCATATCATGACGAAACTGTTCAAAGGCTTCGGGATCGCGTTCCGCCATTTTTACCATTTCATCGAATGAGGGCAAAACTTGTGGTTTGTGGATGCTTGGCATGGCTATCTCCAAATCCATTGGATGTTGCTCCTAGTTAATAAAAGCTTAATCCATGTAGAAACGGAGATAGAAAGAATTACAACATCGTCTCATTAATAAGAGCGTATGTTCATAGTGAAGTGGAAGAGAATCGAGATATTAGGCTTGAATGCGGTACACGCAGCGACGTTGACCACTGATGATGTGCTCAGCTCGCTCTATTTTGGTGTCACTGCCGAGAAGTGACTGGAAGACGTTGAGCTCAGATTGGCACAAACTTGGGCAGCGAGTCGCGGCTTTACAGATAGGGCAGTGGTTTTCGATGAGAATAAAACCATGCTCATCTTGTTCCAGTTCTGCCATGTAGCCTTCTTGCTCACGCAGAGTAACTAATGTCTTTAGTTTGCTCTCTAGAGAGTCACACTGCTCAAGGTGTTGTTGGTAGTTTTGTAAGGTGAGTTTCTCGCGCTCAGACGTGACTTTTTCCAGCCCATCTTTACCGAAGATATGCTCTACGGCCTCAATAAATTGAATGGTCAGTTCACCGTGGCGATCGGCAAATTGCTCATGACCTTTTTGTGTCAGAGACCAATGACGAGTAGGGCGACCAACTTTGACTTTTACATCATGAATTGACAGGACGCCGTCATCTTCCAAACCTTGCAGATGCTGACGCGCACCCATGGTCGTCATACCCAGTTCAGAAGAGAGTTGTTTCGCGGTGACCGAGCCATCACGCTTAACGATTTGCAAAATCCTATCTACGGTCTTCATATACCCACCATTTATACGTCAGTACATATTATGCGCGATAGGGTTAGTAAAGAAAAGTGTTGACTTAGTTTGTGTGTGGATTTGTTGAATCACAAACAAAAAGGGTTGGCACTTAGCCAACCCTTGCGAATCAATCTACGTCGAGATTAAAGAATAATATCGCGCACTTCAGGGTCTTTACGCTCTAGGTAGTGCGTAGATTTGATGCGACGAATAGTACGACAACGGCCACGGATTAGTAGGGTTTCTGTTGTTGCGATATTGCCTTGGCGAGAGATGCCTTCTAGTAGGTCACCTTTAGTAATACCCGTTGCCGAGAAGACTACGTTGTCGCTGCGCGCCATGTCTTCCATCTTCAATACAACATTCGCTTCTACACCCATCTCTTCACAGCGTTGTAGTTCAGCTGCGCCGTAGATGCGGTTTTCTTCCGTATCACCTTTTACTTCGTGACGAGGAAGAAGACGACCATGCATGTCACCGTCCAGTGCGCGAATCACCGCTGCTGATACTACGCCTTCTGGTGCGCCGCCGATGCAGTACATCATGTCTACTTCGCTATCAGGCATACAAGTTAGGATTGAAGCAGCTACATCACCGTCTGGCACAGCGAATACGCGAACGCCCATTGCTTGCATCTCTGCGATCACTTTATCGTGACGAGGCTTCGCAAGCGTAATAACGACTAGCGTATCAAGAGGCTTGTTCAGTGCTTTTGCTACGTTTTCTAGGTTTTCTTTAAGTGGCTTACCTAGGTCGATAACGCCTTTTGCACCTGGACCAACAACCAGTTTTTCCATGTACATGTCTGGCGCTTTCAGGAAGCTGCCTTTCTCACCCGCTGCCAATACTGCTAGGGCGTTAGATTGACCCATTGCAGTCATGCGTGTGCCTTCGATTGGGTCTACAGCGATATCGACTTCGTCGCCACCAATACCCACTTGCTCACCGATGTACAGCATTGGTGCATCATCGATTTCACCTTCACCAATAACGATTTCACCACTGATGTCTGTTTTGTTCAGTAGGGTGCGCATCACTTCAACTGCAGCACCGTCCGCTGCGTTTTTGTCGCCACGGCCAAGCCATTTGTAACCAGCCAAAGCGGCACCTTCAGTAACACGGGAAAATGCCATTGCTAAATCGCGTTTCATGATGTCTCCAAGTAACAAGAGGGAAGAATAATTTGCGCGGCGATTTTAACACATCGTCAGTTAAACGTTTGCCTTTTTGCTGAGCTTTTACTTTAACTAAGTTGAATTTGATCAATACTTGGGTGAGTTTATGGGGTAGTGATGGGAAAATACATTGCTCAAAAATGCTTCGAGGATAAGAAAAGTCAGCGTTTAGTGAGATTGCGCTGATTTTTTAACCGAATGATGCAAAATATCGAATATAGTAAGTGTTTCTCATCGCTACGCTGAGTAGAATGAACCTCATAGGTAAGGTGCAAGCGAACGCTCGCGCATCGTCCCACGGAATAACAATAGGTAGGCCAAGATGTCTTTTGAAGTACTAGAACAACTAGAAGCGAAAATTCAAACTGCAGTTGACACAATCACTCTTCTTCAGATGGAAGTTGAAGAGCTGAAAGAAGACAAAGTGAAATTAGAAGCTGAAGCTAACGAAATGCGTTCTCAACGTGAAGAGCTTGAGCAAAAATCTCAGCAAGCTCAACAAGAGCATGCTCAGTGGCAAGAGCGCATTCGTGCACTACTTGGCAAGATGGACGAAGTGGAATAATCCACTTAAGTATCCAGAATCAAAAACACCCGCTTCGGCGGGTGTTTGCGTATTTGGCGATGATTTTTTAGCGGTGGAGTTAGTCGCTAATCATGGAGTGAGGTTAGTTTAAACCTTCCTCAGCTTCGTCTTCTTCATCGAGCTCTAAATCTACATTGAGAGGCTCAGGTGAGAGAATGATGCCAGTGCTATCTGCATAGATGTAATCTTCAGGTAGGAAGCTAACACCGCCGAAGTTAACCGGGACGTCGATCTCACCAATACCTTGGCTTGCTGCCCCTACAGGGATAGATGCGAGTGCTTGAATGCCAAGATTCATGTCTTCCAGTTCGTCCACTTCACGGACGCAACCGTAAACGACAATTCCTTCCCATTCGTTTTCTTCTGCAAGCGTTGCGATTTCTGCATCGATTAAGGCTCTGCGTAGGGAACCGCCACCATCAATCAACAATACTCGTCCGATACCATCTTGTTCTAACGTTTCGCGGATCAGTGCGTTGTCTTCAAAGCACTTAACTGTCGTCACTTGCCCGGCAAACGACGCTCGACCGCCAAAGTTACTGAACATTGGTTCAACTACATCTACCTGATCAAGATAGATATCACAGAGTGCTGAGGTATTGTATTCCATAGCGTACCTTTCTAAACAGAAACTGTTGTCTTTGAGTATATCTAGGCATTAAGTCAATGCAATGACAATCCTTTTTTAACTCATCAGAGTTTGAGCTACCACAATTGTTGCAAATAAAACGTTAGTGACCAGTGAGCACTTCACAACAACTGGCATCATAGGTGCGATTTGCGCTGGCTTCTCGGTATCCCAAACCGCTTTACCGTGATGAGCCACCACGTAAATGCTGATCAAGAAGGGCAGGCTAATCCACACTGGCTTGTCTTGAATAAGCAGGTAAGCCGCGAAAGCCAATAGGGCACCACCAAGTAAAATGAAGTGGTATTGCTTTGCTTTGCGTTGGCCAAGTCGAACAGCCATGGTGCGCTTACCACATTCGCTGTCGTTCTCG
Source organism: Vibrio sp. B172a (assembly GCF_030248355.1). Classification (NCBI taxonomy): domain Bacteria; kingdom Pseudomonadati; phylum Pseudomonadota; class Gammaproteobacteria; order Vibrionales; family Vibrionaceae; genus Vibrio; species Vibrio sp. B172a. Next base: position 23,815 of record NZ_JAHGAC010000005.1, read on the forward strand.
ATATCACGCATGTTGTTGATGTTCAGCACTGCTACCGCTAGCAAGCCACAGCCCAATGCAGGTAAGAACAATGTCGCATCCACATGACCGGTGTGCAGGAAGTAGGTACCAGACACACCAAGTAAACCAAAGAAGATGAAAACGGACAGGTCGCCTAAGCCGACGTAACCGTATGGCTTGCTACCCATGGTGTAAGCAATCGCCGCGATAATGGCAAGTATGCCTAAGCCGATAAAGGTAATGATGCTTTCAAAAGAACTCAGTGCGTAAAACACCAGGGTTAAGCCAGCAATTGCCGTCAGAATGATGTTGAAGATGATCGCGACTTTCATTTGCTGTGCTGTGACTGCGCCAGACTGCATTGCGCGCTGAGGGCCTAAACGGTTGTCGTTATCCGTGCCTTGCACTGCATCGCCGTAGTCGTTCGCAAGGTTCGACAAAATTTGCAGTAGGGTTGCCGTGACAAACGCCATAATGGCAATCGTCAGCGAGAAGTGTCCCGCAGAGTAGGCGAGTACGCTACCGGTCAAAATAGACACCAGTGCGAGGGGTAATGTTTTTGGGCGAGCGGCTTCAAGCCAGATCTGCAATGATTGTTTCATGGATATTTCGTGCTAGTAACCAATGTGCCCAGTATAAGCACAAAGCGCTCAATACGCTATTGACCTAAAGCAAGTCAATTAAGAGTCAAAGGGTTACGGAGAAGGAACACAGTTTCCATATTTGAGGCATTAAAAAGGCTCTTTTGGGGAAGTGGACGGCGCACGTTGTTATTAGATCCTTAGTCTCGCTTGAGCTCGCTAGGATGACGAACTCTTTTGATTTAGAACTTGTTAAAGTCACCGTTATTCTGAACGAAAAAGCCCAGAAGCATCGTTCTGGGCTTTTGGTATCTATAGAGCGTTATTAAAGAATAAAGCGGCTTAGATCTTCATCTTCAATCGTATCGCCTAGGCGGTCTTTCACGTAAGCTGCGTTGATGACGAACTTCTCACCGGCTTTTTCAGTCGCGTCGTAAGAAATCTCATCCATCAGACGCTCCATCACAGTGTGTAGACGACGCGCACCAATATTCTCAGTGGTTTCGTTTACTGTCCATGCCGCTTCCGCGATTTGCGTGATGCCGTCTTCCGTGAACTCAACATCTACGCTCTCTGTTTTCATCAGTGCAATGTACTGTTCTGTCAGAGATGCTTTTGGCTCGGTTAGGATGCGTTTGAAATCGTTGCTGCTTAGCGCTTCAAGTTCTACGCGGATTGGTAGACGACCTTGCAGTTCTGGGATCAGATCAGAAGGCTTCGCTACTTGGAATGCGCCAGATGCCACAAATAAGATATGGTCAGTTTTCACCATACCGTGCTTCGTTGATACCGTGCTACCCTCGATTAGCGGTAGTAGGTCACGCTGAACACCTTCACGAGAAACATCAGGACCAGAGCTTTCACCGCGCTTACAAATCTTGTCGATTTCGTCGATGAATACGATGCCGTTGTTCTCTACGTTGAAGATTGCAGACTCTTTCAGCTCTTCTTGGTTGACCAGTTTCGCTGCTTCTTCTTCTGCCAACGCTTTCATTGCGTCTTTGATTTTCAGCTTGCGTTTCTTCTTCGTGTCACCAGCTAGGTTTTGGAACATGCCTTGTAGCTGGTTGGTCATTTCTTCCATACCAGGAGGCGCCATGATCTCTACACCCATTTGCGGTGCAGCTACGTCGATGTCGATTTCTTTGTCATCTAGCTGGCCTTCACGCAGTTTCTTGCGGAAGATTTGACGCGTGTTCGATGTGTCTTCTTTTTGCTCAGATTGACCCCAAGCATCGCGAGCTGGTGGAAGTAGAGCATCAAGAATACGCTCTTCCGCTTGCTCTTCTGCACGGAATTTTACTTTTTCCATCGCTTGTTGGTGGGTCATCTTCACTGCAACATCGGTAAGGTCGCGGATGATGGTTTCCACTTCTTTACCTACGTAACCCACTTCCGTGAACTTAGTTGCTTCTACTTTAATGAATGGTGCATTTGCCAGTTTAGCAAGACGACGTGCGATCTCAGTTTTACCTACACCAGTAGGACCAATCATTAGAATGTTCTTTGGCGTTACTTCAACACGCAAGCTTTCTTCAAGCTGCATGCGACGCCAGCGGTTACGTAGTGCAATCGCAACCGAACGTTTTGCTTTGTCTTGACCAATGATGTGGCGGTTCAGTTCATGAACGATTTCGCGAGGAGTCATTTCAGACATATTCTTTCCTTACTTCGTTACGATTGCTCTTAAGCTGTTGGCTTAGGGAGCTCTACTGTAGATTCTAGTTCTTCTACAGTGTGGTGATGGTTGGTGAATACACAGATGTCGCCAGCAATGTTCAATGCTTTTTCCGCGATTTCACGCGCGTCTAGATCTGTGTTTTCTAATAGGGCTGTTGCTGCAGCTTGCGCGTAAGCACCGCCAGAGCCAATCGCGATCAGATCGTTTTCTGGCTGTACCACATCACCGTTACCCGTGATGATCAATGAAGCGGTTTCATCTGCTACTGCCAGTAGGGCTTCTAGTTTGCGAAGTGCGCGGTCGCTACGCCAATCTTTTGCTAGCTCTACAGCTGCCTTTGTTAAATGGCCTTGGTGCATTTGCAGCTTGCTTTCGAAGCGCTCGAATAAGGTGAAGGCATCTGCTGTACCGCCAGCGAAGCCTGCAAGCACTTGGTTGTTGTATAGGCGGCGAACTTTGCGCGCGTTGCCTTTCATTACGGTATTGCCTAGCGACACTTGGCCATCACCCGCGATGACGACTTTATTGTTTCGACGTACAGATACAATGGTAGTCACAGTCGACCTCTTAATTATTTCTCTTTGGATTTAATTAAGTATATGGGGCAAATGAATTGTGGATTCAAGGGGAAGTTGTTTTTCGATGATAGACAGAGTGTTTTGTCTTTCTGAACGAGAATGAGAGCAATGGCGTTGGAGGAGATAAGGCGTTGTGTTGACGTATTATCTGTGTCATTGCCTAGAGTGAAGCATAAACGAGTAGGGAATCTCGCTTTCCTGCCCTTTAGCTAAAAGAAAAGACCAACCGATCGCTCGGTTGGCCTCCGTATTTCATCGAACTGTGAGAATTATAGATTCTCTTTCCAAATAGCACATGGCTCGATCTTCGCGCGTTGCAGTTTGTGGCGATCTTTTTCTGCATCTCGTTTGAACTTGTATGGACCAAGAACAACGCGATACCAAGAGCTGCCTTCTTTCTTAATGACTCGGCTCGTCATGCCCTGGAAGGCGATAGCTAGCTTACGCTCTTCGGCTTGGCTTTGTTTTTTGTAAGCGCCACACTGCATCACGTAAGGTACTTTGGATACTTGAATTTCTTTCGCAACGACTTCCACTTCACGCTGCGGTAAAGATTCCACGTACTCCCACTTTTCTTCTGGTGGAGGTGGGATGTCTTTCTTCGCTTTTGGTTTGGTAGTGTTCGTTACGGGCTTTTCAACCACAACAGTTTGCTCAGGTTCTGGATCTGAGCTTAACAAATACAGTCCATAGCCAAAGCCGCCCACGAGCAAGATTGCCAGTAGACCACTACGCCAAGGTTTTTTTCTTGAAGGTTGTTTTTTTGTAGACTTTTTCGGAGCGCCGCGTCCGCGTCTTACATAATCTCTATTTGCCACGGTTACTTCAGGTCATCAAGGATTCTGGCAAATATGTTAATCCAGAACGCAATGAGAAAACACCCTATTCGAACATTCTTGTTAGCTACGTACAGGAAAGTAGGCATAAAAAAGCGACGCCAGAAGCATCGCTTTCATGTTTATTTACCGATTAACGCAATGGCGGTGGCGCTGCGCTGCCACGAACAACTAACTTAGTCTCTAGCAAACGAGAGCCGGAATGAACGTCATGGCCTTTCAATAGTTCAAGCATCATCAACATTGCTTGACGACCGATCTCATAACGAGGTTGGGAGATAGTCGTTAACGGAGGATCGCAGTATTGTGCGAACTGAATGTCATCAAAGCCCACGATCGATAAATCTTGAGGAATACGTAAACCTAGACGTTTCGCTTCTTGAATAGCACCGATCGCCATGGTGTCACAGTGACAGAAGAGTGCGGTTGGCGGTTCCGGTAACTCAAGAAGTTTACGGACTGCTTGCACGCCGCCTTCAAAAGAAAAGTCTGCGATTACGCTGTACTGTTCTTCTTTATTAATGCCTGCGCGACGGAGTGCTTGCTGGTAACCCTGTTGGCGGAACTGACAAAGTACCGCAGTGTCTGGACCAGAGATTTGAGCAATACGCTTATGGCCAAGTTGAGTCAGGTAATTTACAGCCTCGAACGCAGAAGTAAGGTTATCGATGTGCACCGTTGGCAATTCAAGTTCTGGTGCGAACTCACACGCCATCACCATAGGTGGTAGGTTTTTCTGTTCCGGCTTGCTGACATCAAAAGGCAGGTCGGTTCCGAGAAGCAGCATGCCATCAGCTTGCTTGGTGAAGACTAAGTTTACAAATGAGCTTTCACGCTTTTTCTGCTGACCGCTATCACCAAGTAGAACAAGGTAACCGTGTTCCATTGCTGCGTCTTCAATGCCGCGAATAATCTCAGAGAAGTACGGGTCGCAAATGTCTGGGACGATAGTGACAATGGTTTTTGATTCATTTCTGCGTAAGTTACGAGCTAATGAATTCGGTGAATAACCAGCTTCTAGTACGGCATCTTCCACTCTCTTTCTTGTCGATGAAGAGACTTTTTCTGGATTCATCAATGCTCGCGATACCGTAGCAGTAGATACCCCTGCAAGCTGGGCAACATCCTTCATTGTCGCCATAGTTTTTACCCTCTTAAAATAATTGCCAAGATGACGTTCATCATTTTTCTAATTGAAGTCTATGTGACTGATCCACTTTAGACTTTACTAATTTGAATAGTCTATTCATTTCTAAAGGGAAAGTTACGGTCTGTTTAACAAAAATTGCAATCCTAATGAGAACTCCATCACATTAAAAGGTAATTCATTACATAGTTAAACGTTTGCTAGCTGAGATCCTGTGGTTCTATGTCTAAATTCCAGCGGACTTTCTTGGCATTTGGCAACAACTCAATAGCAGGTTTGGCACTGGTTAATAACTTTTGCATCAATGAGCGATGTTGAGTTTGCAGTAAAAGCTGCCAACGATACTTACCGGCACGCTTAGCCAAAGGTGATGGTGTTGGGCCTAACACCATACAAGAATCATCGAACAGCGGGTGTGATTCCAGAGTAAAACGAACCTGACGCAAAAAGTCCTCAACTACTTCGCTTTGGTTGGCTTCTGCCTTAAACAAGGTTAAGAAACTATAGGGTGGAAGCTGAGCAAGTTTGCGCTCTTCCAACGCTGTCATAGCAAAGTGACGATAGTCTTTCTGAAGCAGGGCTTGCAGTAAGCTGTGTTCAGGGTGGTGAGTTTGAAGAATCACTTCACCGGGTTTACTTGCACGCCCTGCACGCCCCGCAACCTGAATAAATAGCTGAGCAAGTCTTTCGGAGGCGCGGAAGTCGCTACTATATAGAGAGCCATCGACATCCAATAGTGCAACAAGGGTGACATTAGGGAAGTGGTGGCCTTTCGCCAACATCTGAGTCCCTATCAATATTTGGTATTCACCTTTACGAATTGACTCGAGCGCATCTTCCAAGCTGCCTTTACGGCGAGTACTGTCTCTATCAATACGAATTGCTTTGTATTCAGGGAACAGCTCTGCCAATTGCAGCTCAAGTTGTTCAGTGCCCACGCCAACCGTCACTAGCTGGGTAGAGCCACAGCCCTGACATTGATGAATTACCGGTTGTTGTGAGCCACAGTGATGGCAGCGAATCTCATTGCTGTATTGATGGAACGTATAATAAGCATCGCAACGTTTACATTCCGCAATCCAACCACATTCATGGCACATTAAGGCAGGGGAAAAGCCTCGACGGTTTAGGAACAACATCACTTGGTTGCCAGCTTTAAGGTGTTTACGCATTTCAGCAATTAAAGGTGCGGACAAACCACTGTCTAAATAAAGCCCTTTAACATCGAGTACTTTGTTGTTGGTAGGTACCGCAGAGCCAGCACGCTGAGTCAACGTTAAGTGATGGTATTTGCCCGATAGCGCATTATGCAGCGTTTCTAAAGCTGGTGTGGCTGAGCCAAGAACAATAGGCACTTGCTCCTTGTGCGCGCGCATGACTGCGACATCACGAGCGTGGTAGCGCAAACTGTCTTGTTGCTTATAAGAGGAGTCGTGTTCTTCATCGACAATAATGATGCCCAGATCCGCAAAGGGAGTGAGTAGGGCAGAGCGAGTACCAATAATAATACCAGCTGCTTTATCTCGTGCAGATAGCCAAGCATTGAGACGCTCGGTGTCATTTAACCCAGAGTGGATGACATCAACAGGCACGTTAAATCGATGTTTAAAGCGGTTGATGGTTTGTGGAGTTAAGCCAATTTCGGGTACTAAAACCAAAGCTTGCTTGCCTTGCTCAAGAACTGGCCTGATTAGGTTCAAGTAAACTTCGGTTTTACCAGAGCCCGTCACACCCTCTAATAAATAGCAGGCAAAACCTGTTTGGCTATTTACGCTGGCAATAGCAAGCGCTTGCTCGTGGTTGAGTTTTGGTTTTTCGACGTCATGTTCAACCTGCGTGCTCCACTTAGTTACCGTAGGCTTTTTCTCTATGCGTTCAACCCAGCCTTTTTCTTCCAAAGACTTAAGTACCGCAGAACCTATCTCTGTATCAATAAACTCTTGGTGTGGGACGGCACCGTTGACCAACATCTGCAAAGTGCGTTGTTGTTTGACCGCCCGCCCAAGCCCCTGCATTAACTTGTCTTTGCCCGATGCGGTGATTTGCCACTCTTGTAATGTGGCGAAATCCGCAGGTTTACCCTTTCGCAGAGCGGCTGGCATAGCATTGTGCAAAGTGTCCCCAAGAGGGTACTGATAAAATTGGCTACACCAAATTAATAAAGAATAAAGTTTCTCTGGCCAAACCGGTTGTGCATCCAAGACGGCTTTAATTGGCTTTAGTTGTTCTTTAGGAAAGTCTGAATGATTGACCATCGCTGTGACAACACCAACCAAGGTTTGTCGGCCGAAAGGAACAGAAACACGCCCTCCAATCACCGGAAACAGGTGCCCAGGAATGACATAGTCAAACTGTTTGTCTAGAGGGACCGGTAGTGCCACTCGGGCGATGGATGGACGCATAGAATCTTTACTATATAAAAGAGGGAAGAGAGGTATAGTCTATTAAAACGCGGTGAAAAATTCGAGCGCTGCGCATTTTTGGGGAAGTGATTGCTCTCAGTACTAAAGTACTGGTGAAAAAAGTGGCGAAAAAGTTGCCAAATGTGTTGATCCTAGCTTAGCGATTCATTAGTATACTGCGCCTTGAGATATGGCTTCGGCAAATGGTCGATGCGGTATCGCATTTTATTATTAATTACGTGTGGTGTGCGGCTTAGATTCGTATAGCGACACGGCCTACATTGAGGTTATCCCATGAAAGCTGGTATCCACCCAGAATACAAAGCAGTAACTGCTACTTGTTCTTGCGGCAACTCTTTCGAGTTCAACTCTACTCTAGGTAAAGATTCTATCCACCTAGACGTATGTGACAAGTGTCACCCATTCTACACTGGTAAGCAACGTATCGTTGATACAGGCGGCCGTGTTGATCGCTTCAACAAGCGTTTCGGTGCACTATCAAGCGGTAAGAAATAATAGCAGACGCTATTACGATTACAGTTTAAAAAAGGACGCTTCGGCGTCCTTTTTGTTTATGGCTCAATGAAGAATTCGAATGGTTAATTTTTGTTCGATTATTTTTCATCCAGGTCTTGCATCCTAAAGTGTGATCTGTATAATGCAGCGCACTGGTTAAGCCAGTTGTGAACCAATGAGCAGTGAGGAGCGAGTAAATCTTCGGATTTGCGAGGTAATGTAGACTCAGCTTATGTTCGCGGTTAATACAATTAGCTATCTTTTCTTCGGAAAAACTATCCCCAGACGTGACTCTGGCATATAGGGGTAGTTAATCGAAAATTAACTGACAATGTGTCCTAATCTTGGACGCTACGGTTTCACATAAATCAATCGGCATTCTCTCGTCTTGACGAGTCTGAGTGGCGATATTGTTTGTGTAATTTTTAATATTGGAGCTCTGTCTCATGCAGAACCAACGTATCCGTATCCGCCTAAAAGCTTTCGATTACAAACTAATCGATGCTTCTACAGCGGAAATCGTTGAAACAGCTAAGCGCACTGGCGCACAGGTTCGTGGTCCAATCCCACTACCTACTCGTAAAGAGCGTTTCACAGTTCTTATCTCTCCACACGTTAACAAGAAAGCACGTGACCAGTACGAAATTCGTACTCACAAGCGTCTAATCGACATCGTTGAGCCAACAGACAAAACTGTTGATGCTCTAATGCGTCTAGACCTTGCTGCGGGCGTTGACGTTCAAATTAGCCTAGGTTAAGGGAGATTAGAAGAATGATTGGTCTAATCGGTCGTAAAGTGGGCATGACCCGCGTATTTACTGAAGACGGCGTTTCTATCCCAGTAACAGTTGTTGAAGTTGAAGCAAACCGTGTATCTCAAGTTAAAACTCTTGAGACAGATGGCTACGCTGCAATCCAGGTAACTGCTGGTTCTAAGAAAGCTAACCGCGTAAACAAAGCTGAAGCAGGTCACTTTGCTAAAGCTGGCGTTGAAGCTGGTCGTGGTCTTTGGGAATTCCGTTTGGAAAACGGTGAAGAGTTTGCAGTTGGCGCTGAGCTAACAGTTGAACTATTCAACGAAACTAAGAAAGTAGACGTTACTGGTACATCTAAAGGTAAAGGTTTCCAAGGCGCTGTTAAGCGTTGGAACTTCCGTACTCAAGATATGACTCACGGTAACTCATTGTCTCACCGTGCACCGGGTTCAATTGGCCAATGTCAAACTCCAGGTCGCGTATTTAAAGGCAAGAAAATGGCAGGTCACATGGGTGCTGAGCGTGTAACGACTCAAAACCTAGAGATCGTACGTGTTGACGCTGAGCGCAATCTGCTTCTTATCAAAGGTGCAGTACCAGGCTCAACAGGTGGCAACGTGATCGTTAAACCAGCTGTTAAAGCATAACGTCTCAGGAGTAAGTAATGGAACTAATGGTTAAAGGTGCTGATGCACTAACTGTTTCCGAAACTACTTTCGGACGTGAGTTTAACGAAGCTCTTGTACACCAAGTAGTTGTTGCATTTGCAGCAGGTGCTCGTCAAGGTACTCGTGCTCAAAAAACACGTTCAGAAGTTTCTGGCGGTGGCGCTAAGCCATGGCGTCAAAAAGGTACTGGCCGTGCGCGTGCTGGTACAATCCGTAGCCCAATCTGGCGTACAGGTGGTGTTACTTTTGCTGCGAAACCACAAGATCACAGCCAAAAAGTAAACAAAAAAATGTACCGCGGTGCTATGAAGAGCATTCTTTCTGAGCTAGTTCGTCAAGAGCGTCTAATCGTTGTTGATAACTTCTCAGTTGAAGCGCCAAAGACTAAAGAGCTAGTTGCTAAGCTTAAAGAGCTTGAGCTAACTGACGCTCTAATCGTGACTAGCGAAGTAGATGAGAATCTATTCCTAGCTGCTCGTAACCTATACAAAGTTGACGCACGTGACGTTGCTGGTATCGATCCAGTTTCACTAATCGCGTTCGACAAAGTTGTAATGACTGCAGAAGCAGTTAAGCAAGTTGAGGAGATGCTAGCATGATCACTGAAGAGCGTATCCTAAAAGTTCTACGTGCTCCGCACATCTCTGAAAAAGCAACTATGGCAGCTGAGAAAGCGAACACTATCGTTTTCAAAGTAGCTAAAGATGCAACTAAAAAAGAGATCAAAGCAGCTGTAGAAAAGCTTTTTGAAGTTGAAGTTAAGTCTGTAAATACTCTTATCACTAAGGGTAAGACCAAACGTCAAGGTCTACGCCAAGGTCGCCGCAGCGACGTTAAGAAAGCGTACGTTACTTTGAAAGAAGGTCAAGATCTTGACTTCGTTGGCGGCGCGGAATAACAGGAGTAGTTAAGAATGGCTATTGTTAAATGTAAGCCGACTTCCCCTGGTCGTCGTCACGTTGTTAAAGTTGTTAACGCTGACCTACACAAGGGCAAGCCATACGCACCTCTTCTAGAGAAAAACTCTAAGAACGGTGGTCGTAACAACAACGGTCGTATCACAGTACGTCACATCGGCGGTGGTCACAAGCACCACTACCGTGTAGTTGACTTCAAACGTACTAAAGATGGCATCCCAGCGAAAGTTGAGCGTCTAGAATACGATCCAAACCGTAGCGCAAACATTGCTCTAGTTCTTTACAAAGACGGTGAGCGTCGCTACATCCTAGCACCTAAAGGTGTTAACGCGGGTGATGTTATCCAATCTGGTGTTGATGCACCGATTAAAGCGGGTAACACTCTACCAATGCGTAACATCCCAGTAGGTTCAACTGTACACAACGTTGAACTAAAACCTGGTAAAGGTGGTCAGCTAGCTCGTTCGGCTGGTGCTTACGCTCAAATCGTTGCTCGCGACGGTGCGTACGTAACTATCCGTCTACGTTCTGGCGAAATGCGCAAAGTTCTTTCTGAAGGCCGTGCAACAATCGGTGAAGTTGGTAACTCTGAGCACATGCTACGTGAACTTGGTAAAGCTGGTGCTTCACGCTGGCGCGGCGTACGTCCAACCGTACGTGGTGTAGTAATGAACCCGGTTGACCACCCACACGGTGGTGGTGAAGGTCGTACTTCTGGTGGCCGTCACCCAGTATCTCCTTGGGGTATGCCTACTAAAGGCTTCAAGACTCGTAAGAACAAACGCACTGACAAGTACATCGTACGTCGTCGTAACAAGTAATCTATATAAAGAGGAATCGCCATGCCACGTTCTCTCAAGAAAGGTCCTTTTATTGACCTACACTTGCTGAAGAAGGTAGAGAAAGCGGTGGAAAGCGGAGACAAAAAGCCTATTAAGACTTGGTCCCGTCGTTCAATGATCATCCCTACGATGATCGGTTTGACCATCGCTGTCCATAATGGTCGTCAGCACGTACCAGTTTTCGTAACCGAAGAAATGATCGGTCACAAACTAGGTGAATTCGCACCAACACGTACTTACCGCGGTCACGCTGCGGATAAGAAAGCTAAGAAGCGTTAAGGAGTAAATAATGGAAGCTATTGCTAAACATAACTTTGCTCGCATTTCGCCTCAGAAAGCTCGCTTAGTTGCGGATCTAATTCGTGGTAAATCTGTTGACCAAGCTCTAGAAATTCTAACGTTCAGCAACAAAAAAGCTGCTGCTCTAGTTAAGAAAGTTCTAGAGTCTGCTATCGCTAACGCGGAGCACAACGAAGGTGCAGATATTGACGATCTGAATGTCGCAAAAATCTTTGTAGATGAAGGCCCAACCATGAAGCGTATTATGCCTCGTGCTAAAGGTCGTGCGGATCGTATCTTGAAGCGTTCAAGCCACATCACTGTTGTTGTAGCAGATCGCTAGAGACTAGGAGAGTAAGCAATGGGTCAAAAAGTACATCCTAATGGTATTCGTCTTGGCATCGTTAAGCCTTGGAATGCTACATGGTTTGCTAACACCAAAGATTTCGCTGACAACCTAGACGGCGACTTCAAGGTACGTCAGTTCCTAACTAAGGAACTACAAAAAGCATCTCTTTCACGTATCGTTATCGAGCGTCCTGCTAAGAGCATCCGTGTGACTATTCACACTGCTCGTCCAGGCGTTGTAATCGGTAAGAAAGGTGAAGACGTTGAGAAACTACGTGCAGCTGTAGCTAAAATTGCAGGTGTACCAGCTCAAATTAACATCGCTGAAGTACGCAAGCCTGAGCTTGATGCACAGCTTGTTGGTGACAGCATCGCGTCTCAACTAGAGCGTCGTGTTATGTTCCGTCGTGCTATGAAGCGCGCGGTACAAAACGCAATGCGTCTAGGTGCTAAAGGCATCAAAGTGGAAGTAAGCGGTCGTCTAGGCGGCGCTGAAATCGCACGTTCTGAGTGGTACCGTGAAGGTCGTGTACCTCTACACACTCTACGTGCAGACATTGATTACGCAACTTCTTCGGCTCACACTCAATACGGTGTGATCGGCATTAAAACTTGGATCTTCAAAGGTGAGATCCTAGGTGGTATGCCAGCAGCTAACGCTGTAGAGCCTAAAGGCGACAAGCCTAAGAAGCAGCGTAAAGGCCGTAAGTAAGGAGTCGACAGATGCTACAACCTAAACGTACTAAGTTCCGTAAGGTTCAGACAGGTCGTAACCGTGGTCTAGCTAAAGGTACTGATGTAAGCTTCGGCGAATTCGGTCTTAAAGCTGTTGGCCGTGGTCGTCTAACTGCTCGTCAAATTGAAGCGGCACGTCGTGCAATGACACGTCACGTTAAGCGTCAAGGTAAAATCTGGATCCGTGTGTTCCCAGACAAACCAATCACAGAAAAACCACTTGAAGTTCGTCAAGGTAAGGGTAAAGGTAACGTTGAGTACTGGGTAGCCCAAATCCAACCTGGTAAGGTTATGTACGAAATGGGTGGTGTACCTGAAGAATTGGCTCGTGAAGCGTTCCGCCTAGCGGCTCGTAAACTGCCATTCAAAACTACATTTGTAACTAAGCAGGTGATGTGATGAAAGCACAAGATCTACGCGAGAAAAGCGTTGAAGAGCTTAACGCTGAGCTATTGAATTTGCTACGCGAACAGTTCAACTTGCGCATGCAAGCTGCAACTGGTCAGCTACAGCAAACTCATACTCTGAAAGCTGTACGCCGTGATATCGCACGTGTGAAAACTGTTTTGACTGAGAAGGCAGGCGCATAATGAGCGAAGTAAAACGTACTCAACAAGGTCGTGTTGTTAGCGACAAGATGGACAAGTCTATCGTAGTTGCTATCGAGCGCATGGTTAAACACCCAATTTACGGTAAATTCGTAAAGCGCACGACTAAAGTACACGCACATGACGAGAACAACGAGTGTGGCCTAGGCGACACAGTTGAAATCGCTGAGTGTCGTCCACTGTCTAAGACTAAGTCTTGGACATTGGTAAAAGTCCTAGAAAAAGCGAAGATCTAATCTTCTTTATTCTATGATTAAAAACGGCTCCAAAAATAATTTTTGGAGCCGTTTATTTTTTGACTACCCAATCTGAAAAAAGGGTGGTACAATTCGCGTCCCTTTTAAAGAGGCAGCCCGACCCGAGAGGGTCTAGTTTTTTTATTATTTAGCGGAGCACTAACATGATCCAAATGCAAAGTATGCTGGACGCAGCTGATAACTCAGGCGCACGCAGCGTAATGTGTATTAAGGTTCTGGGTGGCTCTCACCGCCGTTATGCACATATCGGTGACGTTATCAAAGTTACTGTTAAGGAAGCAATTCCTCGCGGTAAAGTTAAAAAAGGTGACGTTCTGAAGGCGGTGGTAGTGCGCACCCGTAAAGGCGTACGTCGTCCTGACGGTTCTGTCATTCGCTTCGACCGAAATGCTTGTGTATTGTTGAACGACAACACTGAGCAACCAATCGGTACACGTATCTTTGGTCCTGTGACACGCGAACTTCGTGGCGATAAGTTCATGAAGATCGTTTCACTGGCTCCAGAAGTTCTGTAAGGAGCACGTAGAAATGGCAGCTAAAATCCGTCGTAATGACGAAGTAATCGTTCTTGCTGGTAAAGACAAAGGCAAGAAAGGTAAAGTAACTAAGGTCCTAGCAACTGGTAAAGTTATCGTTGAAGGTATCAACCTTGTTAAGAAACACCAGAAACCTGTTCCTGCACTAGGTATCCAAGGCGGTATCGTAGAGCAAGAAGCAGCTATCGATGTTTCTAACGTGGCGATCTTTAACGCAGCTACTGGTAAAGCTGACCGTATCGGTTTCCGTTTTGAAGATGGTAAGAAAGTTCGTTTCTTTAAGTCTAACAACGAAATCGTTTCTAACTAATAGAAGTAATTTGGAGTTCTACTATGGCGAAACTGCATGATTACTACAAGTCGTCTGTAGTCGCTGAACTGACCAAACAGTTTAGCTACACAAGCGTCATGCAAGTCCCTAGAATCGAGAAAATCACCCTAAACATGGGTGTTGGTGAAGCAATCAACGATAAGAAACTGCTAGAAAACGCAGCTGCTGATATGGCAACGATCTCTGGTCAAAAGCCACTTATCACTAAAGCTCGTAAATCTGTTGCAGGTTTCAAAATCCGTGAAGGCTACCCTATCGGTTGTAAAGTAACCTTGCGTGGCGAACGTATGTGGGATTTTCTTGAGCGTTTGATTAACATCGCTCTTCCACGAGTACGTGACTTCCGTGGTGTTAGCGCTAAGTCTTTTGACGGTCGCGGTAACTACAGCATGGGCGTTCGCGAGCAAATCATCTTCCCGGAAATCGACTTTGATAAAGTTGATCGAGTACGCGGTCTAGACATCACTATTACGACGTCTGCTGGTACTGATGAGGAAGGCCGTGCTCTGCTGGCTGCCTTTAACTTCCCATTCCGTAAGTAAGGTGAAGGGTTACTGTTATGGCTAAAAATTCAATGAAAGCACGTGAAGCAAAGCGTGCGAAGCTAGTAGCTAAGTTCGCTGAAAAGCGTGCAGCGCTAAAAGCTATCATCAGCGATGTAAACGCATCTGAAGAAGATCGTTGGAATGCGGTTCTTACACTGCAATCTCTTCCACGTGATTCAAGTGCATCACGTCAGCGCAACCGTTGTAACCAAACTGGTCGTCCACACGGTTACCTACGTAAGTTCGGTCTAAGCCGTATTAAGGTTCGTGAAGCTTGCATGAAAGGCGAGATTCCGGGTCTTCGTAAGGCTAGCTGGTAATTGCCACTTAATCATTTGGAGTAAATCATATGAGCATGCAAGATCCGATTTCGGATATGCTGACCCGTGTTCGTAACGGTCAGGCAGCAAACAAAGTTGCTGTTAAAATGCCTTCTTCAAAGCTTAAAGTTGCAATTGCTGCACTACTAAAAGCTGAAGGTTACATCGTTGACTTCGCTGTTGAAGGCGAAGCAAAACCTGAGCTAGAAGTTACACTTAAGTACTTCCAAGCTAAACCAGTAATCGAGCAACTTAAACGTGTTTCTCGTCCAGGTCTACGCGTTTACAAGAAGAAAGATGATCTTCCTTCTGTAATGGGTGGTCTTGGTATTGCTATCGTTTCTACTTCCAAGGGTCTTATGTCAGACCGCGCTGCACGTAAAGCAGGTCTTGGTGGTGAAATCATCTGCTACGTAGCTTAATAGGAGTAGAATATGTCTCGTGTTGCTAAAGCACCTGTCGCTATTCCAGCTGGCGTAGAGGTGAAACTAAACGGCCAAGAAATCACTGTAAAAGGTGCTAAGGGCGAACTATCACGTGTTCTTAACAGCGCTGTGGTTATCGCTCAGGAAGAAAACAACCTAACCTTCGGTCCTAAAGAAGGTGCTGCTAACGCATGGGCACAAGCTGGTACAGCTCGCGCTCTAGTTAACAACATGGTTGTTGGTGTTACTGAAGGCTTTACTAAGAAGCTAACTCTTAAAGGTGTTGGTTACCGTGCTGCTATCAAAGGCAACGCTGTAGGTCTAACACTAGGCTTCTCTCACCCAGTTGAGCACGAGTTGCCAGCGGGTATTAAAGCTGAATGTCCAAGCCAAACTGAAATCATCATCACTGGTTGTGATAAGCAACTAGTTGGTCAAGTTGCGGCTGACATTCGTTCTTACCGTCAACCTGAGCCTTACAAAGGTAAAGGTGTTCGTTACGCAGATGAAAATGTGCGTACTAAAGAAGCTAAGAAGAAGTAAGGTAACACTATGGATAAGAAAGCATCTCGCATCCGTCGTGCTACACGTGCACGTCGTAAGATTGCAGAACTGGGTGCGACTCGCCTAGTTGTACACCGTACTCCTCGTCACGTGTACGCACAGGTTATCGCGGCTAATGGCTCTGAGGTTATCGCAGCAGCTTCTACTGTAGAAAAAGCGATCCGTGAGCAAGTGAAATACACTGGTAACGTTGATGCAGCTAAAGCAGTAGGTAAAGCTGTTGCTGAGCGCGCTCTTGAAAAAGGCGTAACTGCAGTTGCATTTGATCGTTCTGGTTTCCAATACCACGGTCGAGTAGCGGCGCTAGCAGAATCTGCTCGCGAAGCTGGTCTGAAATTCTAAGGTAGGGTTGGAAGATGGCTAAAGAACAACAAGTTCAAGCGAATGATTTGCAAGAAAAGCTAATCGCAGTTAACCGTGTTTCTAAAACGGTTAAAGGCGGTCGAATCATGAGCTTCACTGCACTAACAGTAGTTGGTGACGGTAACGGTCGTGTAGGTTTCGGTTACGGCAAAGCTCGTGAAGTACCTGCAGCGATTCAAAAAGCAATGGAAAAAGCGCGTCGTAACATGACTACTATCGCGCTAAACGAAGGCACTCTTCACCACCCAGTGAAAGGTCGCCATTCGGGCTCTAAAGTTTACATGCAGCCTGCTGCAGAAGGTACTGGTGTTATCGCAGGTGGTGCGATGCGTGCAGTACTAGAAGTTGCTGGCGTACACAACGTACTATCTAAAGCATACGGTTCTACGAACCCTATCAACATCGTTCGTGCAACGATCGATGCACTAGGTAGCATGAAGTCGCCAGAAATGGTTGCTGCTAAACGTGGTCTAACTGTTGAAGCTATTTCGGAGTAAGAACACCATGGCAACTATTAAAGTAACTCAAACTAAAAGCTCAATTGGCCGCCTACCAAAGCACAAAGCTACTTTGCGTGGTCTAGGTCTTCGTAAAATCAACCACACAGTAGAACTTGAAGATACTCCGTGCGTACGCGGTATGATCAACAAGGTTTACTACATGGTTAAAGTTGAGGAGTAATCAGAAATGCGTTTGAATACTCTTGCACCGGCTGCTGGCTCTAAGCATGCTCCTAAGCGTGTAGGTCGTGGTATCGGTTCTGGCCTAGGTAAAACTGGTGGCCGTGGTCACAAAGGTCAAAAATCACGTTCTGGCGGTAAAGTTCGTCCAGGTTTCGAAGGCGGTCAGATGCCTCTGAAACAACGTCTACCAAAATTCGGTTTCACTTCTCGTAAGAGCCTAGTGTCTGCTGAAGTTCGTCTAGGTGAACTAGCGAAAGTTTCTGGTGACGTGGTTGATCTAAACAGCCTTAAAGCTGCTAACATCATCACTAAGAACATCGAATTCGTAAAAGTTGTTCTATCTGGTGAAATCGATAAAGCAGTGACTGTTAAAGGTCTACGTGTGACTAAAGGCGCTAAAGCTGCAATCGAAGCTGCAGGCGGTAAAATCGAGGAATAATCTCGAGGAACGAGGTACAGATGGCTAAGAAACCAGGACAAGATTTTCGTAGTGCTCAGAGCGGCTTAAGTGAACTAAAGTCGCGCTTGTTATTCGTAATTGGTGCACTTTTAGTATTCCGAGCCGGCTCATTTGTGCCGATTCCTGGTATTGACGCTGCTGTACTTGCCGATTTGTTCGAACAGCAAAAAGGTACCATCGTTGAAATGTTTAACATGTTCTCCGGTGGTGCTCTTGAGCGTGCATCTATATTAGCATTGGGCATCATGCCGTATATTTCGGCATCTATTGTTGTCCAATTGCTAACTGTAGTTCATCCAGCGTTAGCGGAACTCAAGAAAGAGGGTGAAGCAGGCCGTCGTAAGATCAGCCAATATACACGCTACGGCACGCTTGTACTTGCAACATTCCAAGCTATTGGTATTGCAACTGGCTTACCAAACATGGTCGACAATCTGGTTGTAATGAACCAAACCATGTTTACGCTAATTGCTACCGTAAGTTTAGTAACCGGTACCATGTTCCTAATGTGGTTAGGTGAACAAATTACAGAGCGAGGAATCGGTAATGGTATTTCCATTCTGATTTTTGCAGGTATTGTTGCTGGATTGCCTTCTGCAATCGGTCAAACAATCGAGCAAGCGCGTCAAGGTGAATTGCATGTACTTCTTCTACTGTTAATCGCGGTATTAGCTTTCGCAGTAATTTACTTCGTTGTTTTCATGGAACGTGGTCAACGCCGAATCGTCGTTAACTACGCTAAGCGTCAACAAGGTCGTAAAGTATTTGCTGCACAAAGCTCGCATCTGCCACTTAAAATTAATATGGCAGGTGTTATTCCAGCGATTTTTGCATCAAGTATTATCCTGTTCCCAGGAACACTGGCTCAGTGGTTTGGTCAGAACGGTGAGAGCAGCGCGTTCGGTTGGTTAACTGACGTGTCTTTGGCTCTTAGCCCAGGTCAGCCTCTGTATGTAATGCTTTATGCAGCAGCGATTATCTTCTTCTGTTTCTTTTACACGGCGTTGGTTTTCAACCCGCGTGAAACAGCGGATAACTTGAAGAAGTCCGGTGCATTCGTACCCGGTATCCGCCCAGGTGAGCAGACAGCGAAGTACATCGATAAAGTAATGACACGTTTAACCCTAGCGGGCGCACTGTACATTACCTTTATCTGTCTGATTCCCGAGTTCATGATGGTCGCGTGGAACGTACGTTTCTATTTCGGCGGTACATCACTACTTATCGTAGTTGTTGTTATCATGGACTTTATGGCACAGGTACAGACTCATCTGATGTCTCAACAGTATGATTCTGTGTTGAAGAAAGCGAATCTGAAAGGCTACGGTCGTTAATACGGCGGTAGACTCAGTTTCAATTACGGAGTTTAGCAATGAAAGTTCGTGCTTCCGTTAAAAAAATCTGCCGTAACTGTAAAGTAATCAAGCGTAACGGTGTCGTTCGCGTGATTTGCAGTGAGCCAAAGCACAAACAGCGCCAAGGCTAATTAGCAGAAATTTTTACTTGAAAACGAAGGTTAGGTCGAGTATATTCCTCGGCCTACCTTTTGCGTGCAAAAGAAGTAGTACTCCGCAGCGTATCCATAACGGGCTTTGCTGCGGCTAATTCTTTTATAGAAACACTTAGGAGTGAATAATGGCCCGTATAGCAGGCATTAACATTCCTGATCAAAAACATGCTGTGATTGCACTTACGTCAATCTACGGCATCGGTAAAACTCGCTCTCAAGCTATCCTAGCTGAAGTGGGTATTGCTGAAGATGTTAAGATCAGTGAACTAACTGAAGAGCAGATCGATCAACTGCGTGATGGTGTAGCTAAGTACACTGTAGAAGGTGATCTACGTCGTGAAGTATCTATGAACATCAAGCGTCTTATGGACCTTGGCTGTTACCGTGGTCTTCGTCATCGTCGCAGTCTACCACTACGTGGACAGCGTACTAAAACCAATGCTCGCACCCGTAAGGGTCCGCGTAAGCCGATCAAGAAATAATCGGGAAGGTAGAGTACAATGGCTAAACAACCAACTCGCGCTCGTAAGCGCGTACGCAAGCAAGTTGCAGATGGCGTTGCGCACATCCATGCTTCTTTCAATAACACAATCGTAACCATTACTGACCGTCAAGGTAATGCTCTAGCTTGGGCTACTGCAGGTGGTTCTGGTTTCCGTGGTTCTCGTAAGTCTACTCCGTTCGCTGCACAGGTTGCTGCTGAGCGTTGTGCTGAAATGGCTAAAGAATACGGTCTAAAGAACTTGGAAGTTATGGTTAAGGGTCCAGGTCCAGGTCGTGAATCTACTGTTCGCGCACTGAACGCTGCTGGTTTCCGCATCACAAACATCGTTGATGCTACACCAATCCCTCATAACGGTTGTCGTCCACCTAAGAAACGTCGCGTATAACGTTTTTTAGATTACTGGAGAAAGATCATGGCAAGATATTTGGGTCCTAAGCTGAAGCTTAGCCGTCGTGAAGGCACTGACTTATTCCTTAAGTCTGGTGTTCGCGCGATCGATACCAAGTGTAAAATTGATAACGCACCAGGTGTACACGGCGCTCGTCGCGGTCGTCTATCTGAGTATGGCGTTCAGCTTCGTGAGAAGCAAAAAGTTCGTCGTATGTACGGCGTTCTAGAAAAACAATTCCGTAACTACTACAAAGAAGCTGCACGTCTTAAAGGCAACACAGGTGAGAACCTGCTTCAGCTTCTTGAAGGTCGTCTTGATAACGTAGTTTACCGCATGGGCTTTGGCGCAACTCGCGCAGAAGCACGTCAGCTAGTTAGCCACAAAGCTATCCTAGTTAACGGTAAAGTTGTAAACGTTCCTTCTTTCAAAGTAGCGGCTAATGACGTTGTTTCTATCCGCGAGAAAGCTAAACAGCAAGCTCGTATCAAAGCAGCTCTAGAAGTTGCTGAACAACGTGAAAAACCAACTTGGATTGAAGTAGATGGTGGCAAGATGGAAGGTACATTCAAGCGTATGCCTGAGCGTTCTGATCTATCAGCTGACATCAACGAACAATTGATCGTCGAGCTTTACTCTAAGTAAGGTTTAAACTAAAGAGAGGACACAATGCAGGGTTCTGTAACAGAATTTCTTAAGCCACGTCTAGTTGACATCGAACAAATCAGCTCGACTCACGCAAAAGTAACTCTTGAGCCATTAGAGCGTGGCTTTGGTCATACTCTGGGTAATGCACTTCGCCGCATCCTTCTATCTTCTATGCCAGGTTGTGCTGTAACAGAAGTAGAAATTGAAGGCGTACTTCATGAGTACAGCACGAAAGAAGGCGTTCAAGAAGATATTCTTGAAATTCTTCTAAACCTTAAAGGTTTGGCTGTGCGCGTTGCCGAAGGCAAAGATGAAGTGTTCATTACTTTGAACAAATCAGGCTCGGGCCCTGTGGTTGCAGGTGACATCACCCATGATGGTGATGTAGAGATCGCTAACCCTGAACACGTAATTTGTCACCTAACGGATGACAACGCTGAGATCGCAATGCGTATCAAAGTTGAACGTGGTCGTGGTTATGTTCCAGCTTCTGCGCGTATCCATAACGAAGAAGACGAGCGTCCAATCGGTCGCCTACTAGTAGATGCTACTTACAGCCCTGTAGACAAAATTGCCTACGCTGTAGAAGCAGCTCGTGTAGAACAGCGCACCGATCTAGACAAGCTTGTTATCGATATGGAAACAAACGGTACTCTAGAACCTGAGGAAGCAATCCGTCGTGCAGCTACTATCCTAGCTGAGCAATTGGATGCGTTCGTAGATCTTCGTGATGTACGTGTACCTGAGGAGAAGGAAGAGAAGCCAGAATTCGATCCGATCCTACTGCGTCCTGTAGACGATCTTGAACTAACAGTTCGCTCTGCTAACTGTCTGAAAGCAGAAGCGATTCACTACATCGGTGATCTAGTACAACGTACTGAGGTTGAGCTACTTAAAACGCCTAACCTTGGTAAAAAATCTCTTACTGAGATTAAAGACGTACTTGCGTCACGTGGTCTGTCTCTGGGCATGCGCCTAGAAAACTGGCCACCTGCATCAATCGCTGAAGATTAATCGATACTAGTTAGAAGGATTAGGTCATGCGCCATCGTAAGAGTGGTCGTCAACTCAACCGCAACAGCTCACATCGTAAAGCGATGTTCAGCAACATGGCTAGCTCTCTAGTACGTCATGAAGTTATCAAGACTACTTTGCCAAAAGCAAAAGAGCTACGTCGCGTAGTTGAGCCTTTGATTACACTAGCTAAGACTGACAGTGTTGCTAACCGTCGTCTAGCATTTGCACGTACTCGTGATAACGAAGTAGTTGCAAAACTGTTTAACGAACTAGGTCCACGTTTTGCTGCTCGTCAGGGCGGTTACACTCGTATCCTAAAAGCTGGCTTCCGTGCTGGTGATAAAGCTCCAATGGCTTACATTGAGCTTGTAGATCGCCCAGCTGCTGAAGAAGCTGCTGAGTAATCTCAGTTCGTAAGAACAAAAAAAGCCGAGCATTAGCTCGGCTTTTTTGTATCTGTTGTATTTGAAAGGGAAAACACATTCAGCTTTCCGTCTCCCCTCTCAAAGCTAACCTTCGATAATCGAATGTTGAGTCTTAATTTATGTTTAGGCGAAACGTCTAGCTGCCTGAACCCCACAATCCGCTTAACGAATTCAGCAAGCCTTCACTTGCGCCTTGGTCACCTAGATAGCCAAGTATCACCGGCGCAAACTGACTGATCATCGATGGGTCTAGTCCTAATTTATCAAAAGTACTTTGTACTGCACTTAAACTTTCAATATTACCTAATAAGCTTTGCGCGCCATCTAGACTCGACATGCCTGGAATTAGGGATTTCAGCTCGCTGCTGTTTTGGTCTGATAACTGACTTTGTGCAAGTGCTAACAAGGCTCCCGTACCACCTGCAGCTTGCTCGGTTGAGACGGGCAATTGGCTAGTGAGTAAATCGGTGAGCGGAGATGATTCCGCATTCATGCCTTGGCTGACCATGTCCATTAACCCTTCTTGGCTTTCTTTATCGGTTACCGCATCAAGAAAAGCGTGTGCTGTACCAATACTCATTGAAAGCAGCGTTAAGGTGAGGAGTGTTTTACGCATAATACCTCCGTGTGGCTTGCGATTATTATTGTTTATTCACTACTTAAGATAACAGAGACATTAAGGTTGTTGAGCTTAAGTCTGTTTATTTTAGACAAAAAAAGCGGCGCTAGTGAGCGCCGCTTCGAATTTGTATTGAGGAGAGTCTCACTTACAGGATGTCTAGTAGTTCTACTTCGAATACTAGAGCAGCAAATGGAGGGATAGCAGCACCTGCGCCACGCTCACCGTATGCTAGATCTTGTGGGATGTATAGTTTCCACTTAGAACCAACAGGCATTAGTTGAAGAGCTTCAACCCAACCTTTGATTACGCCAGTTACTGGGAACTCAGCAGGTTGACCGCGAGATACAGAGCTGTCGAATACAGTGCCGTCAGTTAGCTCACCATGGTAGTGAACACGTACTTGAGATGCAGCAGTTGGGATTTCACCAGCACCTTCAGTGATGATTTCGTACTGAAGACCAGACTCAAGAACGTTTACTTCTGGACGTAGAGCGTTGTCTTTTAGGAACGCTTCGCCGTCAGCCGCAGCAGCTTTAGCTGCTTCTTGACGAACTGCTTCTGCACGAGTGTGTAGCTCTTGCAGTGCGTTGTTGATTTCGTCGATTTCGATAGAAGGCATGTCACCAGTTAGTGCAGTTGCAATACCAGCAGCGATAGCGTCAACGCTAAGACCTTCTAGACCAGAACCAGCAAGTTGCTGACCCATTTGCAGACCAATACCGTAGCTTGCTTTTTGTTCTGCAGTTTCAAATTTAATTTCAGACATGAATGTCGCTCTTATTAGGAGTGATAAAGGCACAGGATATCAGGTTCGAGGCTAGGTTTAAATGATTGCGCTCGAATGTCTCTATGAGGAGTAGAGGGTGTGACTTATCTCTTACTCCAAGTGAAATTTCTGCTAATTTACGCCAAATTACATTTTACTTTGGTGAAAAACATATACTCTCCGCGCTGGTATTTTTATACTGACATCAGAAGTATTAAGGGACTCATCAGAATGAATCGTCGCAGAAAGAAAAAGCAGCAAGTCGACCATGTCGAATTGATGAAACAAAAGTTCGCTGCTATCGATTGGAAGCAGCCATTCAATAAAGAGAAGTGGCAGGAAAGATTACAGCCTGTGACTCAGTTTTGGCATCGTCTTCCAAAACTACATCAACGTGCACTGATGGTATTGGTGCCAGTGGTGTTGGTGCTTTTGATCATCCCAGTACCAAAAGATACAGAAGTACTGCTTGAAGACACCCAAGTAGAGAATCAACGTGTTGCGATTCAGTTGAACGCGCAAAGCTTAAGTGAGCAGCGCTCTGCACAAAACTCAGAGCCTAAATCTGAGCAGTGGAAAGAATACACGGTGAAAAATGGCGATACCCTGGCTCAAGTATTCCGTAGTAACCAACTGCCGATGGCGGATTTAAATGCCTTAGTCAAAATTGAAGGCAGCGACAAGCCTTTGAGTCGCATTAAGCAAGGTCAATTGGTGCGCTTTAAGCTTGCTGACGATGGAAAATTAGATATGCTTCAGCTAGAGAAAAGTGGCGAGTCGGTGATGTTCTTCCGTCTATCTGATGGCACATTTGGGCGTAACAAATAACGTTCATTAACAAGTATTCTAAAGGCGCGATGATTCGCGCCTTTTTTATGTCTGTTGATTTGTTAACGTTTAATTTGTTTTCCAGCGAGTGTTTTTCTTTTATTCCATGGTAAAAGCGGTAATACGATCATTATTATCCCAACAACAGTCAGCCAATCTGGAATTTCATCAAACCACCATATCCCAAAGAGTGTGACAAACACTAAGCCTGAGTATTCAGCTAATGCAATCTCTCCCGCAGGCGCTTTTTGATAGGCCAATACTGCCAATCCGTTATAACTTAAGATGCAAACCGCGCTCGCGATAACCAATGCCAGTTCTTGCCACGTTATTGATTGCCAGTAAACCCCAGCTAATATTGCGGATATAGGCAACGAGAACAGCGTAGTCCACCAAAGTGTGGTGACGACAGATTGTTCGCTCGGTAGTTTTCTTACCAATATATTGAACATCGCCAGTGTGCTCGCCGTGCCGAGTGCAAACAGTGCTGCCCAATGAAAGTGATCCGGCCGTAATACCACTAAGACACCAAGGAACCCGAAGCAAGTTAGTAGAATTTTGCTCAGAGGTGGGTGCTCGTTAAGAAACAATATCGATAGTGGCAGCATTAGAATAGGGGCGGCGTAAAAAACCGCGTTGGCAGTTGCCAGAGGGAGGTGAGTCACCGCAACCATCATACAACCACTGCCAATCAATATCAGGTGCGCACGTAAAATCGTTATAGGCGCTTGCTTCAGGCTACGTTTATCCGGTTGTTGTCTGAGATAGAAAGGTAAGATGGGCAGCAGTGAAGCCAGTTGGCGAACAAACATATATTGGAACGGGCTAATACCACCTTCAATCAGTTTAACGGCGACATCGGAGAGTGATGCCGCCAAATTTCCGATCACCAGTAAGAATAGTGCTAGGTGGTAAGGCGACATTTAGCTTACTCGGCGCATATCGACATGAGGGATGCCATCTTCAAGGTAGCTTTCAGAAATCACTTCAAAGCCATGGCTCGCATAGAAAGCCATCAGATGTTCTTGTGCTCCGATATCGATTGTTTGGCCTGTCCAAAGTTGTTGGCAATGTTGTAAAGCTTGTTCAAGCAGTTCATGCCCAAGGCCACCACCGCGAGCGCTTTGTTTAGTGACCACACGGCCGATGCTCACATTGTCGTAAGTGGTACCAGCAGGCAATAATCGAGCGCAGGCAACCAGCTCATCGCCTTGATAGCCCAATAGGTGATACACGCCTTCTAGCGTATCTTTGCCGTCTAGCTCTGGATATGGACAGGTTTGTTCCACCACAAATACATCAACGCGTAGGCGCAGCATCTCGTAGAGTTGTGTTGTAGTCAGTTGAGAGAAAGGTAGGGCAGTCCAGTTGATCATTTCCAATATCCATTAATAAGCGAATGCAGCTGACTTTACGTCGTTTTCTGCTATTACTCATTAACAATGGTTAATTTTCACTGGTCTTCGTGACAAATCTGGCGATAATGTGCCCTCTTTTTCATCCCACCTGAGGATATTTCCCTGTGAGCAAACAAACTTTTGACCAAGTAGGGCTTACTCCAGCGCTACTAGAGACGCTTGAATCATTGAACTACACCCATATGACGCCAATTCAAGCGTTGAGCTTACCTGCGATTTTGAATCAGCGTGATGTGATTGGTCAGGGTAAAACTGGCTCAGGTAAAACAGCGGCGTTTGGTCTTGGCGTACTATCCAACCTGAACGTAAAACGCTTCCGCGTGCAATCTTTGGTGCTTTGTCCGACGCGTGAACTGGCTGATCAGGTGGCAAAAGAAATTCGTACTTTGGGCCGTAGTATTCACAACATCAAAGTGCTTACGCTCTGTGGTGGTATGCCAATGGGACCGCAAATTGGTTCACTAGAACATGGCGCTCATATTCTGGTAGGTACGCCAGGTCGTATCCTTGATCACCTAGAGAAAGGTCGCATTAACCTAGAAGAGCTAAACACACTAGTTTTGGATGAAGCGGACCGTATGCTAGATATGGGCTTCCAAGATGCACTGGATGCGATCATTGAAGCCGCGCCAAAGCAGCGTCAAACTTTACTATTCAGTGCAACGTTCCCTGAGAAAATCGAACAGATTGCTCAACGTATTATGCAATCGCCAGAGATGATCAAAGTAGAATCCACTCACGATACGTCGAGCATTGCGCAGTACTTTTACAACGTAGAAGGTTCAGAAGCGCGCGATGAAGCTCTGGCCAACCTATTACTGACTCACCAGCCAGAGTCGGCAGTGGTGTTCTGTAACACGAAGAAAGAAGTACAGAATGTAGCAGATGAACTGCATCACAAAGGATTCAGTGTTATCGATCTTCATGGGGATCTAGAACAACGCGAACGTGACCAAGCCTTGGTTCAGTTTGCTAACAAGAGTGTTTCGATCCTTGTTGCAACAGATGTGGCGGCACGCGGTTTGGACGTTGACAATCTAGATGCGGTATTTAACTTCGAATTGTCTCGTGACCCAGAGGTACACGTTCACCGTATTGGTCGTACTGGTCGTGCTGGCAGCAAAGGCTTAGCATTCAGCTTCTTTGGTGAAAAAGACGGCCTGCGTGTGGCTCGTATCGAAGAGTATCTAGACATGGACGTGGTTCCAGCAACATTGCCCGCGAAATCAACTCAGCAGCCATATCAAGCTAAGATGGTGACGATTAACATCGATGGCGGCAAGAAGCAGAAAGTGCGCGCAGGCGACATTCTAGGTTGCTTAACGGGTAAAAATGGCATCACAGGAGCACAAGTGGGTAAGATTCACCTGTTCCCAATGCGTGCTTATGTTGCGGTAGAAAAGTCAGTGGCGAAGAAAGCGCTACAAACTATCAGTAACGGCAAGATGAAAGGTCGTCAATTCCGTGCCCGTTTGCTGAAGTAAAACCAGCAATACAGTAAAAAACGGCTAACGATTTAGCCGTTTTTTTGTTTTTGTACACCGCTATAGCTTTAAGCCTTCCATAACAGCTGCAGGTAGCTGTTGTTTGAAGTCGTCGATCAGTGCGACTTTATCTTCTGATAGTTCGAGCAGTTCGCCACGAAGGTGGAACATGCAGGCGCTAAATTTCTCATTAAAGTTTGGCAGCATTGAGGTCACGCCTGACGAAGCCGCTTGAAGTGCAACGAGCGTCGGCTCAATCACTTGGCTCTGGTAGGTCTCATCTTCCATGATAACTGCCGGAGAGTAGCCTTGGATTTCTTCCATTACGGGTTCTACGTGTGTCGTTATGAGTGTTGCTGCTTTATTGTTTGCGGCATCGCCGGCGGCGGCTTTCAGTTTTCCAAACATAATCTTTTCCCTTAACTCATGATGAAACACTCGCCCGCCATGTGAGGCGAGTGATATGAAACTTGGCTATGCAGGGTGTGGTATATCCTTATGCATATCCAGATGGGATTTGAGATTTTTGCTTATACTTCAAACAAATAGCGTTAGTTAATAATAATAGTGTGACTACTGAAAGTGATTGTTTTTTGTCAATATTATTTTAGTTTTACTTTTCGTGATGCTGCTTCAAGCGGGTTTTTATTCGACTTAAACTGATCGCGGTAATCCCCAAGTAAGCGGCAATCTGGCTATCGGTAATACGCTGTTCTAAGTCTGGATAATGCTGACAAAACAGTTGGTAACGCTCTTCTGGTGAGTAGAGCAACATAAAGCGTTCTTTGTTTTCTTTATGCATTAATTGCGCTTCGAGCAGCTTTAAGTAGATAGGATGCTTTTCTTCACGCCATTGGTGTAGCACTTCAATCGGCAAGCAAAACAGATGACAAGGTGTCAGCGTTTCTAATAAGTACGGCGAGGGCTGATTCTTAATAAGCCCTTCAAAGCCAATCACCCAATCCTTTTCCCAGTAGAACTCTTTACTGAACTCCTTCCCTTTGTCGGTCAGATAACTGGCATGGCATAAACCCTCTAACACAAAGTAGATGTGCGAGCTGAATTCACCTTGATGATTGAGAATATGGCGTGTTGGCAACTCTAACTGTTGCCCATGTTCAATTAGCTGATTCGCTTCATCTTCGAGGAAGCCATGATTGATTAAGTCAGAAAAAAGATCGCTGTGCATGTGATAACTCAGAAACGGTTTTTCTCATTCTAACGGTTTTTACTGACAACAAAAAAGCGGCTCATGAGAGCCGCTTAGAATCACTGCCAAACTTACCTTATTTATTCAGGTCGATTTGGTAAATCGCGAAACCAACTTCGTCAGTTGCGACACGTTTCATCGGGTATTGCCCTTTCTCTTTGATGAACTGCGCAGCTTTATCACTTGGTGAGGTTTCAAAACGAACATCAAGTTTGTTATCCGATTTGATTGGTGCGAATGACCAGTTGTTATCCGCGCTTGGTGTCACTTCGCCTTGCTCTTTACTGATGCGAGAGATGTAAGCGGCCACTACAGAGCGGTTCTCATCTGGAGAATCAAACGCGATGAAGTCTGGACCAGTGCCTGGGAAGGTTGCGCTGTAAGCACGGTAGTTGTTAGTTGCGATGATGAAGTCTTGTTTTGGATTAACTGGCTTACCGTTGTAAGTCAGGTTCACGATACGCTGTGAATCTGGGTTGATCACTTTACAATCCGCATCGTACTTCGGTGGTTGAGTCACATCGATTTGGTAGTTCACACCATCAATCACGTCGAAGTTGTAAGTACGGAAGCTATCCCAGTTGATCAAAGACTGAGGTTTGGTGCTGTTAACATCAATATGATTGAACTGACCTGCACTACACTCTAGCCATTCATGAACTTCTTTGCCTTTAACCTTCATCGCTACAAGCGTATTCGGGTATAGGTAAAGGTCTGCGGCATTACGGAAAGTCAGCTGACCTGACTCGACTTCGGTGAAACCATTTGGATCGTCTTTACGTCCGCCCACTTTAAATGGTGCAGCAGCGCTTAATACTGGAATGCCTTCAAGGTCTGGGTCGCCTTGGATAAAGCGTTCCACGTAATCTTTCTGCGCTAGGTTTACGATTTGAATCGTTGGATCATCTTGTACAAGCGCTAGGAAGCTGTACATCACATCATTTGCTTGACCAATTGGCTGGTTGACGAATTCACGTGTGCCTTTATGGTCATCAACAAGTGCATCCACGATGCCTTTATCGGCTTCTGCCAAAGATTTCTTGTTAGCTTTATCGAAGATAGGGCGCGCTTCAGATTGACCTTCAACCACTTGCCACTTGCCATCTTTTTCTTTCAGCATCAAGTCCATTACGCCAACGTGGCTACCCCAGCGACCTGGCATTACTGCGGTTACGCCATTAATTGTGCCTTTTGCGTTGTCGACAGCTTGCAGCTTGGCAAAATCTTTACCCGGGAATACCGCGTGAGAGTGACCAAATGCAATCGCATCAATGCCTTCAACTTCTGTGAGGTAGTAAACCGAGTTTTCAGCGCCTAGCTTGTATGGGTCAGTCGAAATACCAGAGTGTGGAATCGCCACAATCACGTCTGCGCCTTCTTTTTTCATCTGAGGAACCAGCTTTTTCGCTGTCTCAGTGATGTCTTCAGCGAAGACTTTACCTTCTAGATTCTTCTTATCCCATACCATGATTTGTGGCGGGACGAAGCCGATGTAACCCACTTTGATTTCGTGGCTTTGACCATCAGTGTCTTTGAACGTGTGCGTTTTAATTAGATAAGGTTTGAAGTAGTGCTCGCCTGTCTTCTTGTCGAAAACGTTAGCACTAACATAAGGGAAGTTCGCACCGTCGATAGAGTTTTTCAGGAACTCAAGGCCGTAGTTGAATTCGTGGTTACCAATGTTACCCACATCGTAATCCAACTGGTTCATTGCTTTGTATACCGGGTGGATTTCGCCAGCGTTAATCCCTTTCGCTGCCATGTAATCGCCCATCGGGCTGCCTTGAATCAAGTCGCCATTGTCGACCAAAACACTGTTCACTGCTTCTTCACGAGCTTGCTTAACCAGTGTCGCCGCACGGCTAAGACCGATTTGCTGAGAAGGCTGATCTTTGTAGTAGTCGTAATCCATCACATTGGTGTGAATGTCGGTGGTTTCGATAATACGTAGCTTGATGGTGTCCGCCATCGCTGGGCCAGCAAGCGTCAACATACCGCTTAAAACTGCGACGGATACGGGATTAACTGCCATTTTCATGAGGTGCTCCAATTAAATGGGATAGAGGGGTCGTACAGCGTAATGTAACAAATATTAGTGCAAGCTCAGGCCAAGATGCAGAAAACTGTGAACATTAGGCAATTAAATGCGGAGGAAAGTGTCAAAGTGATGCCTTTTTCACCATTTTGAATGAGACCTAACAAAAGCTTCTTAGCAGTTTTTTGAATAAAAAATGAAATTTTAGAATTTCCGGTAATATAAACCCACCGCCATAATGCCATCCATAACGATATCAATGGATGATGAGCAAGCACATGGCAGTTAACGATTCAGTAACGAATTTCCCAATCAACAAGCCTCGGCTGGTTTCGGATAACCAAGCTGCCGATCTTCCGCGTTTCAGCAAGCAGTCCCTTCAACCGGGGGAAGTTGCCCTTGTTGGTGCTGGGCCGGGTGACCCTGAACTATTAACGCTGAAAGCACTCAACTGCCTACAACAAGCTGACGTCGTGCTTTACGACTACCTAGTGTCTGACGAGATCATGGCGTTAATTCCAAGCGAAACCATTTTGGTGTGCGTGGGTAAACGTGCTGGGCACCACAGTGTACCGCAAGAGAAGACCAACCAATTGCTGGTGGACTTTGCTAAGCAAGGTTACAAAGTGGTGCGCATTAAAGGCGGCGATCCATTTGTGTTTGGTCGCGGTGGTGAAGAGCTGGAAGTTTTGGCTGATGCTGGTGTGCGTTTTCAAGTGGTTCCGGGCATTACTGCTGCTGCAGGTGCGACCGCTTATGCAGGTATCCCGCTGACGCATCGTGATTACGCGCAATCAGCACTGTTTGTTACGGGTCATCTTAAAGAAGAAAGTGACGACATGGACTGGTCGACGCTCGCGCGCGGGAATCAGACTTTAGTGATCTACATGGGACTGATGAAATCACACTATATTCAGAATCAGCTCATCAAACATGGTAGGGCAGCCTCAACCCCTATCGCCATCATCGAGCGCGGTACGCAAATCCAGCAAAAAGTTTTCACCGGAAAACTTTCTCAACTATCTGAATTATCTAAAGAAGCTCAAGCTCCGTCTTTGATTGTTGTCGGCGAAGTTGTGCGTCTGTCTCAAAAGTTGGACTGGTTTTTGTCTAGTACTGAATTCAACAAAAGTGCTATTGCCAGCTCCATATAATTTCAGACCAAAGATTAGGGACGTAATGAGCCTTCAAGCTTAAAAAGGAAAGACAAAACATGGACCAACAACGTTTAACTCACCTTAAACAACTCGAAGCGGAGAGTATTCATATCATCCGCGAAGTTGCTGCTGAGTTCGATAACCCAGTCATGATGTATTCGATTGGTAAAGATTCATCAGTCATGTTGCATCTTGCGCGTAAAGCCTTCTACCCAGGCAAAATTCCATTCCCACTACTGCACGTAGATACGGATTGGAAATTCCGCGAGATGATCGAGTTTCGTGATCGTACCGCTGAGAAATACGGCTTTGAGCTTTTGGTTCATAAGAACCCAGAAGGTCTAGCAATGGGTTGTAGCCCATTTGTGCACGGCTCTTCAAAGCATACTGACATCATGAAGACTCAAGGTTTGAAGCAGGCTCTGAACAAGTACGGTTTTGATGCGGCATTTGGTGGTGCACGCCGTGATGAAGAGAAGTCACGTGCAAAAGAGCGCGTTTACTCATTCCGCGATAAGAACCATACCTGGGATCCGAAAAACCAGCGTCCGGAGCTTTGGAAAACATACAACGGTCAAGTAAACAAAGGGGAGAGCATTCGTGTGTTCCCACTTTCAAACTGGACTGAGCTGGATATCTGGCAATACATCTACCTAGAAAACATCGAGATCGTGCCTCTGTACCTTGCAGACAAGCGACCTGTTGTTGAGCGTGATGGCATGCTGATCATGGTAGACGATGACCGCATGAAGCTAGAACCAGGTGAAGTGATTGAAGAGAAGAGTGTGCGTTTCCGTACTTTGGGTTGTTACCCGCTGACTGGCGCGATTGAGTCTGAAGCCAACACGCTAACAGGCATCATCGAAGAAATGCTGGTGGCAACCTCAAGTGAGCGCCAAGGTCGTGCGATCGACCACGATCAGTCAGGATCGATGGAACTTAAGAAACGTCAAGGTTACTTCTAAAGGATCTAAGGAAAGATAATGAACAGTGCAGTTGAAGCTCAATTAGCCGAGCTTGGTATTGAAGGCTATTTAAAACAACACCAGTACAAGTCGTTACTTAGATTCCTGACTTGTGGCTCGGTAGATGACGGTAAAAGTACCCTAATCGGTCGCTTACTCCACGACTCAAAACAAATTTATGAAGATCAGCTAGCAGCAGTTCACTCGGATAGCCAACGCGTAGGCACCACGGGTGAAAAGCCAGATTTGGCATTGCTGGTAGATGGTCTACAAGCAGAACGCGAGCAAGGCATCACCATTGATGTGGCTTACCGTTACTTCTCGACGCAGAAACGTAAGTTCATCATTGCTGACACGCCAGGGCATGAGCAGTACACGCGTAACATGGCAACAGGTGCATCGACCTGTGATTTGGCTGTGATTCTGGTTGATGCACGTAAAGGTGTGTTGGATCAAACGCGTCGTCACTCATTCATTTCTAACCTATTGGGATTGAAACACTTCGTTGTTGCTATCAACAAAATGGACTTGGTGGATTACTCACAAGAACGTTTTGAAGAGATTCGTGATGAGTATCTGCAGTTCTCAGAAAACCTAGCGGGTGAGACGGATATCCAAATCATTCCGTTGTCAGCGCTAGAAGGCGACAACGTAGTAGAGAAAGGACAGAACTTAAGCTGGTTTGAAGGTCCGTCTCTGCTTGAGCTACTTGAGACTGTGGATGTTGACCACGATAAAGGCGAAGGTGACTTCCGTTTCCCTGTTCAGTATGTAAACCGTCCTAACCTCGATTTCCGTGGTTTTGCTGGCACGATTTCATCGGGTTCGGTGAAAGTAGGTGATGCGATCAAGGCGCTGCCATCAGGCAAAACCTCAACTGTTGCACGTATCGTGACCTTCGATGGCGATGTACAGGAAGCACAAGCAGGTCTGGCTGTGACGTTGACGCTGAATGACGAAATTGACATCAGTCGTGGTGATTTGCTGGTGCTAGAAAATGCACAAGTGGAATCAACCAACCACTTGTTGGCTGACGTAGTGTGGATGACAGAGCAACCGCTACAACCGGGTCGTGATTACGACATTAAGATTGCTGGTAAGAAGACGGTAGGTCATGTTGAAGCCATTCGTCACCAATACGACATCAACAATCTTTCGACTCACGGTGCAGCTGAACTGCCGCTCAACGGCATTGGTTTGTGTGAATGGTCGCTGAACGAATCTGTCGCGTTGGATAACTACCAAGATTGTGCCGATACCGGCGGCTTCATCATCATCGATCGTCTAACCAATGTAACGGTTGGTGCGGGCATGGTGAAAGAAAGCCTAGCGGCTGTTGAGCGTGGTCTTGCGGATGTTTCAGCGTTCGAACTTGAACTCAATGCTTTGGTTCGTAAGCACTTCCCGCATTGGGAAGCTAAAGACCTGAGCCAGTTATTGAAGAAGTAATTGGCTCACCTAGCCTGACGGGATTGCGAAACCCGTCAGGTTGATTTCCCCCGAATCCAGAATGCTCCGGAAGCCCAAGAAACCGAGCATTCTGGCGTTCTTTTTCGCTTGCTTTGCTTTTTTGTCTGGTTACTCGTTTGTCACTCCGTGCAGCTAAGTTTGCACGAGTCGTTGTTGTGCCCGTATCGGGTTTATTGGTAAGGATTGGCTATGTGGGAACAAGGATTTGTATTAGCGATTTTGCTTGGCATTATCACTTGTTTACTCGTAACCAAAATTAAACCAAGTTACGTATTTGCTGGAGCTGCTTTCATCGCCTTTATGGCGGGCATGATTGAGCTCAATACCATTGCGGCAAACTTTACTAATTCTTCACTTCTGACCCTAGTGCTGCTGATCCTCGCATCGAGCGCATTAGAAAAAACCTTATTGATCAGCTGGGTCAGTCGCAGTATTTCTGAAGGCCATCTTGGTAGTGTGATTGCCAAGTTGGGCTTTTCTACCGCTTTACTTTCCTCTTTCACGAACAACACGGCGGTTGTGGTGTCGTTAATTGGTGCGATTAAACGCAACCAACAACATGCACCATCTAAGCTTTTGATTCCACTTTCTTATGCGGCGATTTTTGGTGGCACGTTGACGTTGATTGGTACCTCGACCAACTTAATCATCAACAGTTTTGTTGAAGATGCCGGTTTACCAAGCTTGAGCTTCTTTACTCCGACCATGATTGGCTTAGCGGTGTTGGTGGGCGGTGTGCTTATTCTCATCCCGCTGAGCTATCTATTACCTAATTACGATGACCAAAACCAAGAGGACTTACCTTACTTCTTAGAGTCTCGTGTTGAGCCTGGTTCACCTTTGGTCGGTCGTACCATTACCGAAAATAACCTACGTGCCCTGAGAAAATTGTTCCTTGCTGAAGTGATTCGCGATGGTGTGACGGTTTCTTCTGTTGGTCCTGACTTTGTACTGAATGCCAAAGACCGATTGCTGTTTTGTGGTGATGTAGAAAGCGTGGCGACATTACAAGAGATTCCCGGGTTAACGCTGTTTGGTCATCAACATCTCAATGGTCAAAATTTTATTGAAGTGGTAGTCAGTTCATCGGCGACCTTCTGTCATAAAACCCTTAAAGAAAGCCGTTTCCGTGACCGATTTGATGCGGTAGTCGTAGCGATCCGTCGTGGTCATGAGCGCCTTGAAGGTGGCTTAGGTAATATTACTTTAGCGGCGGGTGATACATTGGTCTTGGTTCCCGGCAAACGATTTGAGGCAGAGCGACGTGCGCACCGAAAAGAGTTTGTTTTAGTCAACGATCTGGATTCCAGCGCGCGCTTGGACTCGAATAAATCCGCTCTAGTACTGTTTGGCTTTGCGGCAGTGATTGGCTGTGCGTTGTTGGATCTTGTCCCTATTATCAAAGGTTTGGCGGCTTATTTGATAGCACTGCTTGCCTTTGGCGTGATTCAACTGTCTGAACTTCGTCGTCGTTTCCCAATTGATATTGTGGTGATTGTTGGCTCAGCGTTATCTATTGCACAGTTGATGATTTCGTCCGGTTTATCGGTGCGAATGGGCGATATGTTTATTGAAGCCTTTAATGGGTGGGGTGTGTTTGGTGCGTTGGTTGCCACTTACATCATGACTCTGGTGTTAACCGAGCTTGTCACTAACAACGCTGCGGCAGCGCTGTCTTTCCCTATTGGCTATAGCATGGCGGTAGGTTATGGCGTTGATCCAATGCCTTTCATTATGGCGGTGCTGTTTGGCGCCAGTGCCAGTTTTATTTCTCCTTACGGATATCAAACCAACTTATTGGTATACAGCGTAGGGAATTACAAATTGACCGATTATGTGCGAATTGGCGTGCCGATTTCTATCGTGTATTCAGTGCTAGTACTGACGCTGATTCCGGTCTTCTTTCCGTTTTAATCTGTAAATTTACAAGGATACGTTATGACTGCCGAAACTCCGGTAAAAGATGAAAACATCGTTTGGCATCAGCACTCGGTTGATAAACAGTTTCGTGCTGGATTAAAAAAACAGAAGCCTGCAGTACTTTGGTTTACTGGGCTATCTGGCGCGGGTAAATCAACGGTGGCAGGTGCATTGGAAAATCGCTTAGCCGAACTGGGTTACCACACTTATTTGCTCGATGGCGACAATGTGCGTCATGGCTTGTGCAGCGACTTAGGCTTTTCTGAGCAAGACCGTCGCGAGAACATTCGTCGCATTGGTGAGCTGGCGAAGCTGATGGCAGACGCGGGTTTGATTGTTCTGTCTGCGTTCATTTCTCCTCATCGTGCAGAGCGTCAATTGGTGCGTGACCTACTGCCTGAGGGGGAGTTTATTGAAGTGTTCGTCAATGCGTCTTTAGAAGTGTGTGAAGACCGTGACCCGAAAGGCTTGTACAAGAAAGCACGCGCAGGAGAAATCCCGAATTTCACAGGTATTGACTCTGAATACCAAGCTCCAGCAACCCCAGAAATTGATTTGCCAGCGGGTGAAAAGAGTGTCGAAGAGCTGGTGGAGTTGTGTTTAATCGACCTTAAACAACGTGGTGTGATCCGATAAAAAAGCATTTGGATCATGGGTGGCCAAAAAGTCACTGAGCAGTTAAAAGAGCTTTTGGATCATAGGTGACCAAAAGCTCTTTTTTATGTACTAAACGGTGTGGTTTACTGTGGGTTTTGCTTCACTATGAACGCTAAATCTTTGATTTAGAAGCGCTAGCATCTGGTCATAGTATTGATTGTTAGGTTTGTTACCAAGCAGCTTACACAACTCATTACCTGTCGGAGTAAAGCGGTAGTAAAGCAGACGCACACCTTTTGTATTCACCTGTAATGACAAATTCTTACCTTGGTAGCTGAGCATCAAAGGCGTTTCAATACCAATTTCGCCAGACTCTAATTCGGTACTGTGTAGTAGCCCCAATTCAATCAACACTAACAAACTTGAATAAGGAAGTTGGAAGCTACCCATGTTGAGATTGCTGGTGGTATCGCGTTTGCCAAAACTGAATATTCCGCCATGCGCTTTGTAGCCAATCAACAGTTTTCTACTTGAATCACCACCAAAACTGCACGCTAACGTCGCGGCACGTTGCAGAGTTTGGGCTTCTCTCGGCGACATGTCTTTCAGCACTTTAAGTGCTTTCATCGAAGTTGAACCGGGGTTGGTGACTTCGCGTTTCATAACTTGAGCCCAGAGTTTTTGCATCGAGCTGTTGTGGATGTCCTGAGCCATATCGAAAAATCGATACAACCAGTCTTGGTCAGGTTCACCTGCGGTCTCATCTCGACACGAGCTGTGTGCCAGTTTGAGGATCTGCTCTAAGTTCTTCTGTCTTTGTTCTTGGCGGCGTTGTTCTCTTAATTGAGCTCGCTCAATTGCGGTTTTGGCTGGAGGATCACTTTGCAACAATGCGTCTAGCCCGTAGATTTGGGCAATGCTTTGAACACGGCTTGCACTGTCTTTAATGTAGCCAGACTTCTTTTCATGGTGAGTATGTTTTTGTTGTGTGGGTTCGTGTTCGATAACAACAGGTTGCTTTGTTGGTTCTGCCATTTCATTTCCTACCAAGACTGGCGATTAGCGCTTGTTTAAATTTACACCTTTCCTGTTTTCTCGACCAGAGAGGCATGTCTTGAAATTGACAGAATAAAGGCTATTCAAAATGATAATGAGTTGTTAAAATTGTTATCGTTATTTTGGAGGGGTGATGAAATATTCAGACGTAAGCAAACTGAGAAAGCACCTGTCGATAGCGCTACTTTTGGTTTTATATGTTGGTGTATTAGCGTATTTGTCGCGCTACATTGTGTAACTAGCAGAAAGAAAAAAGGCGCCGAATCGACGCCTTGGTGTATCTACTTAATCAGCTATACGAGCTCATTGAGCTACAAACTACATGTCATCGTAGGCTTCAATTGCTGAGCCATCAATCACGTAGGCCGTTTCTGCCAGTTCATGTTCTATGGTCTCGGTCTTTAATGTCCCCACGACATAAATGACATCCCACAACTCTTGTACTGGCGCTCCTTTCGGAAACTTCACGTAAATGATCTGGTTTGGTGGCGGTGGTGGAACGTGGATACAAGCGCCAAAATATGGCACCAGCAAAAATTCCGTCACTGTATTCGCATCACCTTCTAATGGGATCACAAAGCCAGGGATTTTTACCTTACTGCCGTTCAGTTCTGGACGAACATTACCAATCTTTGACTGTAATGCCGCGCCACCGGTGTGGTCAGTCGCAGGCATACCTACGCTGTCGAACATCTTGCGCTCATTCTCAGGGACTAGGTCAATCCAGTCGAGTTTCAACGGTTCATCACTTGCCAATACTGGCGCAGTGAACGAAATCAGTAGCAAGCAGCTAGCGAGTATCTTTTTCCACATTTACTAAATCCTAATTGTCATTCCATCACTGAGCGATTGTCGGTAAGCACGGAATGCAGGGATGAAGCCAATCACAATGCCTGCGCACTGCACAAAGCCAAGCAACATCCATTCATACGGCGACAGTGCCGTTAATGTTAGGTGTATACCATAACTTTGTTGGATTATCGGTTGCAAGAGGGCAAGCATAGAATACAAACCCGCGACCCCAACAATGATGCCTGCAAATGTCAGTAAGCTTGCTTCGCTGATCAGCAAAGAGAACACGTGTTTTGGTCTTGCTCCCATTGCTCGTAGGATGGCCATTTCTCGGCGACGTTCTTGTAAGCTAGTGAGTAGACTGCTCAACATCCCCAATAAGCCTGCGACCACGACAAACCCTGATACTGCCATTAGCGCTTGCTCAGCAATAGACATCATTCCCCACAATTCGTGTAGGGCGACACCCGGCATGATGGCGCTAAGCGGCTCTTGCGGATAGGTGTTAATTTGTCGCTGTAAGGCGAAGGTTTGAATGCGCGATTTCAAGCCGATCAACATCGCAGTAATTTGCTTAGGCTGGAAGTCTCTTGCCTTGAGCTCTTCTGCGCTCGGTGTTGGACCGAGGCGAGCGCCACTTTCCCAACCGACATGTATCGCTTCAATTGCTTCCAATGAGACGTGGACGGTTTTGTCGACGGGTGTGCCTGTTGGTGCAAGAATACCGACGACTTTAAACGGCAAATTGTCATGGCGGCTAAAGCCAACATCGCTGATGCCATGGGCAATGATGATCTCACTACCGATTTTATAGCCCAGCTTTTTGGCGACATCAGAACCTAGAACCGTTTCGAATAAACCGTTGAATTCTCGACCTTCAGAGAAAGTTAGTGGTTGCTTACTTCCGTACTTGTAATGTTCGAAATAGCTGTGATTGGTCCCCATGACTCGGAAGCCTTTATGGGAATCACCCAATGAAATAGGAATCGCCCAGTCAACTGCTCGGTGATTGGCAAATTCTTCATAGCTTTTCCAGTCAATGTTGTTGGTTGCGTTGCCGATTCTGAAAACCGAGTACAGCAGCAGGTTTACCTGCCCTGAACGCCCGCCGACAATTAAATCAGTACCAGAAATGGTGTTGGCAAAACTGTCTTTGGCTTGAGTGCGAATTCGCTCTACGCCTAACAGAAGGACAACAGAAATCGCGACGGTCATGATGGTAAGAATCGCCGTCGCTTTGCGGTTCATCAGGCTTTTCCAAGCGAGCTTTACTACGGCACTCATGATGCGGCTCCTAGGGTTTGCGCTTGATTGATTTCAGGCAAGTTTAGTGTTCTGTGGAAGAGAGATTCCAGAGTTGGATCATGGCTAACAAAAACCAATGTGGCTTTGGCAAGATTGGCCTGTTCCATCAGTAACTCAATAAACGCTTTGCGGTTGTCATGGTCCAATGCTGAAGTTGGCTCGTCAGCAATCACCAGTTCAGGTTGGCCGATCAGTGCGCGGGCAGCTGCAACGCGTTGTTGCTGGCCAATGCTCAGCTCAGAGACAGGCTTATGGTGCAGTGCTTTCGGAAGATGCAAACGTTCTAGCAGTGATGTTGCTTGCTCTTCAAGCTTTGCAGTCGAAGCGTTTGGTGCAACGCGATCTCGGCGAATTTTGCTGAATTGGCATGGGATTAGGACGTTTTCGATCACATTCAAGTAAGGCAACAAATTGAATTGTTGGAAGATATAACCAATGTGATCGGCACGAAATTTGTCTCTTTGACTTGCTCTTAAACTTGCAAGATCGGTATCAAGTACAGACAGAGAACCCGATGTAAGAGTATTGATTCCAGTTAGTAGGGCAAGCAGAGTCGATTTACCACAGCCGCTAGGGCCTTTGATAAAGACATGCTCACCTTGAGCGATGTGTAAGTGTGGAATATTAATGGTCGCGTTTTCAGAGCCGGGCCAGACAAACTGGGCGTTAGCAAGCTCAACAACGTTTGACGTGGTTTCAGTCATAATAAATTACCAAAGCAATGGCGTGTGAGTAAGCACTCACACGCCATGTGAGTTATTTAATTGCGATCTTTGTGTTGCCTTTGTTCAACGTTGTCGCTG
Organism: Vibrio sp. B172a; assembly: GCF_030248355.1. Lineage (NCBI taxonomy): Bacteria > Pseudomonadati > Pseudomonadota > Gammaproteobacteria > Vibrionales > Vibrionaceae > Vibrio > Vibrio sp. B172a. The sequence goes on from NZ_JAHGAC010000005.1 coordinate 64,113, forward strand.
ACTGAGTGGTGTCAGTGAATAGGTTTGCGCTGATTGATTCTGTCGCTGGGAACTGCTTGAACCAAGTTGTATCAATGCTGTTTAGGTCTGCGACTGAATCACAGTGGTAACGGTATTCAACAGTAAACTCACCGTGGCCGCCGTGTTCATGATCGTGACCTTCGTGATCGTGGTGCTCATGGCCGTCATGGTCATCATGCGCATGCTCATCATGATCATGACCTTTGTGCTCGTGATCATGGTCGTGGTCATGTTTGTCATGATCGTGACCTTCGTGGTCATGCTTATCGTGGTCGTGGCCTTCATTATCATGGTGGTCATGACCCTCGTGAGAATCTTGGCCTAGTGTGTGAGAGACATGAACATCTTCAATCACACATTTTGCTTGTTGGTTGATAGCAAATAGCTTGTCTGTATCTTTTAGCGCAGCAATCGCTTGTTTAAGTGCTTGCTCTTGCTCTGCATTTTCTGGTGCGTGTTCAAAGCCCACTACGTCAGCGCCCGGAGAAGTGATTTCAATCAATAGGTCTTTACCGTCTTGAGCAATATTGAATTCTACGTGACCGTGAACGTGCGCTTCGTGCTGACGGTATTCTTCTGCGTTAGCAGTTGCTGCTAGTGATAGGCCGATAACAAGAGCTAGAGCGTGTTTAGATGGCATTTTCTTTTTCCTAATTTGCTTAATTATTTTGCTGTGGTTGCTGAATTAAATCATGAGGTTAGCAACCAGTTTTGTTTCTAGTATGGGGACTTCTTAAGTTTAAGCAAATATCGGCGGCGCACGTGCTGTGTAGCGCACATCACTGACATTTAAGTGCTTTTCGATAACGTCAGAATGCGTTGAACGTTGATACGTTGGAGCGAGAATTTCTGGTAGAGCCTTAACCAGACCATGATGAGCTCCTGCAAACATTTGGCAGTGATGGTGGCTGTGATGTTCTGGAATTAGGTCAAGTTCATGGGCAATGGTAGCGAAATTCCATACGATCAGTAACGCAACACTGAGCAAGACAACAGTGCGACGCCAATGATGTGTGGTTGCTAGCCAGCGATAGTGCATCTTAAAGCCCGAAATGATACTTGGTGTTATAATATAACATCCATTTTCGCTAAAAGTTCACTCTTTTGTTAGTGCAGAGCAAATTATCTTTGGTGAAAGAAGTGCTTATGAGAAGAGTAATCTGGGAGAGATAAGGAAGTGGCTCCCTGCCAAGTGTGGCAAGGAGCGTAAAACAGCTAGATGTTTTGTTTGATAAGTCCAAGTACTTGCGTGATTTCATCAGGAGTTAGCGCGCCTTCTTTGATGAACAACACTTTACCTTGTTTATCTTGCACAATGATTGCAGAGCTTTCTTCTTTTAGGGCCCAAGAGCTTGCCACTACACCGTTTTCATCCAGAACCATAGAAGACCAAGGAAATTCTTGTTTGCTGTCTTGTGCTGAAGACTTTACAAACGAGCCTGTTCCCCAAACTGCATCATCTTGATTGATGATGGTTGTGGTTTGGTAAGCGTCTGCTGGGAATTTTGCGTCAGTAAGTGCGACCATCAATGGTGCATTCATTTCTTTTGAGCTGCTGCGTCCTGCAATAGCCTGAATAACTCGGACCTTACCTAGCATCTGTTGAGTTGCCCAAGGTTGGTAAGCCACACCTTCACCTTGCAGTACGATTTCACCGTAAGCATCAACTTTTGCTGCGGGTACACTCTCTCCAAGAGACAGGTTGTGAGCAAGCGCTAGACCCGGAGTAAGAGCAAGGAAAAGAGGGAGGAGAGTCTTAGTTTTCATATTGTTATGTTCCATATGGGTTGTGAGACTTCCCAAGTATATACTTACAGTGCATAAAAATGTAGAACCGTTTATAACAATTCTTTAACGTATGATGTCTAATATTGTTGCGTTAACGTTGAAATTTGATAGAATGAACCACGTCGCAAATTGCGCATAAAAGGTTGCCAAGGAAAGAGCAATCAGTGTTTTCTCAAAAGGATGTTGAGGTTGGTTATGCTACGTGAGTTTGCTGTTTACCGTCCACGTCAGGTGGCGCGTTTCGTTAAGACTTTATTCAAAGGTCAGTTTTCAATTGCAGGTGTGGGTGAGTTCCGTTTTGATAACGGCAAAGTACTATTACCTGACGTCAAAAACCCCAAACAACTCTCTGTATTTAGAGAAGTAAACCAAGCGATATTATCGCTCCCGGTATAATGACAAGATTTGTAAAAGAGCGACTTTCGTCGCTCTTTTTCGTTTCGGATTAACCTTGAAGGCTCGGTGGGAAGCAAACACCTGTGCCGCCCAATCCACAATAACCGTTTGGATTTTTTGCTAGATATTGCTGGTGGTAGGTTTCTGCAAAGTAATAAGGGCCCGCTGCTTGGATTTCCGTCGTGATTGCCGCTCGCTGATCTTCTTGCAACGCTTGTTGATATTGGATTTTCGATTTTTCTGCCGCATCTTGCTGTTCTGGCGAGTAGGTATAAATTGCAGAGCGGTACTGAGTTCCTAAATCGTTACCTTGGCGCATCCCTTGCGTAGGGTCGTGTCTTTCCCAAAACGTTGCCAGTAATTGCTCCAGAGAAATAATGCGCTCGTCGAATACGACGCGAACCACTTCGGTATGACCTGTTTTGCCTGTACAAACTTCATCGTAAGTGGGATTTTTTGTGTAGCCACCTGCGTAACCGACGGATGTTGATACGACGCCTTCAAGTTGCCAAAACAGGCGTTCAGCGCCCCAAAAGCAGCCCATTCCGAATAAAAGTTGCTGTTGGTGAGATTGTGGCTGAGCCGTTAAACTCGATTGATTTACAAAATGAGTGTCATCGATTTGCATTGATGCCTCTCGACCAGGCAGTGCATCTTCTATACTGATCATTGTCTGTTTGTTGAGCATGGTATTTGTCCTTCAATACGTGTCTTAATTTTGCGAATTATTTTATTCAGTCTGAATATGATGTTGTGATGACATAGACCGTAGTAAACCTATTAATATTACAGACTTAGCCTTTAATTGGCGTTATTATTGTTTACGTTTATTTAACCTCGTCCAGCTAAAAAGCATGATAAGAAAAGCTACCCCGATAATTGCTAGCCTCCTTGCCTTTTCTCATAGCGCTTACGCCGATGTTTCCCTGACGATCAAGGGCATCGATGGCGCGCTAGAAGATAATGTGAACGCTTATTTGTCTTCAATTCCCGAAGACGACTACTCTACGTCTTTGCGCTTTCAGGCGCGATTGGAACAAAGTATCACTGAAGCGTTGAATGCGCTCGGCTATTATCATGCGAAAATTTCATACACTATTACGAAAGATAATGATGAACTGATCGTCAACGTCAAACCTGGCGAGCCGGTCAGAATAAAAATGATGGACGTGGTGATTTCGGGTGAAGCCGAGAAAGATGAAGAGTTCACGAATCTCATCAATAAATCACGATTGAAAGAAGGTCGTATCCTCAATCAAGGGGAATATGACGCTTTGAAATCGGGAATTCGCAACTTAGCGCTGCAACGCGGTTACTTTAATGGTGACTTTAAGCTGAGCCGTCTAGAAATTGTACCAGAGCTAAACGAAGCGAATGTTCGTTTGCATTATGACAGTGGTATTCGCTATCACTTTGGTACGGTTGAAATTCTGGGCAGTCAGATCTGGGAAGATCGAGTGGACTCTCTGCGTCCATTTAAAACTGGTGAGCCTTACTTGGTTTCCGAAGTGGGTGAATACAACCAAAACCTATCGAACACCGATTGGTTCTCTTCGGTTTTTGTCGAGCCGGATCTGAGTAAGTTGGATGACGGTCGTGACTTGCCAATCAAAGTCTCTCTTGCTCCTGCTGCGAAAAACCAATTGGAGACGGGTATTGGTTACTCTACCGATACCGGTGTGCGCGGTACGCTGAAATGGAAAAAACCATGGGTAAGCGCTCGTGGCCACAGTTTTGATACCGCCCTTTCTCTATCGAAACCAGAACAAACCATTACAGCGGGTTACAAAATCCCACTCGATGATGTATTGCATGAGTACTACCAACTCCAGTTCGGTTTGAAGCACCTTGATAACCGCGATACGGAGAGTTTGGAATCGAATCTTGCGGTAGAACGTCACTGGATCACTGATGGTGGTTGGCACAAGACTCTGTACGTTCGCCACTTGTACGAAAACTTCTCGCAAGGTTTGCAAGAAGATGGTGTGCAATTTGTTCTGCCGGGTGCATCGTTCTCTCGTACACGAACTCGTGGCGGCAACATGCCGATGTGGGGTGATAAGCAGAGTGTGACCGTTGAATACGGCGACCCTGCATTGTTGTCTGAGACGCGCGTTCTTCGTCTTCTGGGTCGTACGTCTTGGATTCGTGGGATTGGTCAGAACCACCGTGGCTTATTCCGCCTAGAAGGTGGTGCCAACATCACAGATGAATTTGAAAAGCTATCGCCATCGCTGCGTTTCTTCGCCGGTGGTGACAACAACATTCGTGGTTATGGTTATGAGTCTATCTCGCCAACAGATGCAAGTGGGGCATTGACTGGTGCGAAGTACATGGTAACCAGTACGCTCGAGTATCAATATCGCGTAACTGGTAACTGGTGGGGCGCAGTCTTCTACGATATCGGTGACGCATTTAATGAAACCCCAGTCTGGAAATCGGGCGCGGGTGTGGGCATTCGCTGGGCATCTCCAGTTGGTCCGGTCAGCTTTGACTTTGCTTGGGGTCTAGACTCTGAGCCAGATCCTGAATTCCGCATCCACTTCTCATTGGGGCCTGAGCTATGATGAAAACAACCTTGAAGTGGACGAAATGGTTCTCAATCGGTCTGCTGAGTCTAATTCTTTTGCTGGCGATCTTCGTCGGCACCATTCTATTTACGCATCCAGGTTTAAAGTTGGCGCTTTGGGGCGCAGAGAAAGCTTTACCACAACTTAAAGTTGAGCAAATTCAAGGTTCATTGTTCCCTCGATTTGCTTTACGCAACGTTAGCTTTGTTGACGAGTCGTTGAATGTTGATGCAAAGGTTGAGAGCTTAACGCTCGCGATCAACTTCCGTTGTTTCTTTGATCCGAAAGTGTGTGTGGATGAGCTGGCTCTGCAAGGTGTGAACTTCCAAATGCCGGAGTTGCCTCCTGCAAGTGAAGAGCCGGAAGAAGAAACCCCGCCGCTGCGTTCCATCAGCACTCCTGTGCCGATCTTTGTTAATAAAGTCAGCTTTAACGACATCAATCTAAACATCTTAGGAAACAAAATTGATTGGCAAGATTTCTCGACGGCGTTGTCGATGCAAGGTGACCGTTTAGTCATTGCACCAACGGCATTGAAAGCCATCAATGTGGCTCTTGCACCAAGTGAAGAAGTGACAGAAGAGCAATCTGCACAAGCACCAGAGACCAAAGCTGCAGCCGAGAAAGGCGAGCCACAAACCAAGGTGGCTCAGCAGTCGGCAAATACGGCATCTGAAGCGACAGAAAAAACGCAACCATCAGAACAAGCCTCAACTCAAGAGGTTGCTGCAAAACAACAAGATAAGACACAGCCCCAAGCGACGGCAGAAGCTGAGCCTGAAGGTATTGTTTTACCAGAGGTATGGATTCCACTGACCATCGACGCGCAGCGTCTTGATATTCATGACTTTAAATTGTCTGGTGACACGCCGGTTATCGTTCATCACTTAGGACTAGAAGCAACGGCAGGCGGTGATAAAGTCGATGTTAAAACGCTTGAGCTTGATATGCCGGAAGTAGAAGGTCAGCTAAGTACGCAAGTGACTTTATCGGCTGATTACCCAATTCAAGCGCAGATTGATGCCTTGGTTAAACAAGCGGACGTGAAAGGCCAGAAGTTATCGTTATCTGCTTCTGGTTCTGTGGGAGATTTGTCATTACAAGCAACGCTTTCTGATCTGGTTAAAGCCAAGATTGAAGGCCGAGTTCAACCGCTTAAATCTGAGTTACCATTTGATATCAAACTGAAAGATGTCGAAGCACAATGGCCATTAAGTGGAAAAAGTGACTATCAAGTCTCTGTGCCGAGTTTAGAGACGAAAGGCTCACTAGATGGCTACACCGTTGCGCTAGAAACGAAGGCATCGGGTAAAGATATCCCAGCAGTCGATGTGGCGCTGAACGGCAAAGGTACGCTTGAGCAGATTGATTTAGACAGCATCGTAGTCAAAACGCTAGGTGGTGAGTTAGCGGGTAAGGTCATGGCTAACTGGGCGGCGCCAATCAACTGGAAAGCCGATCTGAACCTGAAGAACATTCAACCTGGTTTACAGTGGCCAGAAGCCGAAGGTGATATCAGCGGTAGTCTATCGACTTCAGGCTCACTGACCGATCAAGGTGGCTGGCAAGTGAGTCTGCCTAAACTGGACATCGACGGTATTCTACGTGGTTACCCGTTAAACATTGAAGGCCAATTAGATGCCGCGGACAAGAATGGTAAAGGCGAAGACATTCAACTGAACACTCAAGGTTTAGCCTTGTCTCATGGCCCTAACTCATTGCGAGCGAAAGGTAAGATCGACAAGCAAATCTTAATGGATGTTGAGGTTAACTTCCCTGATTTCGCGAAAAGTGTGCCGGATCTTGGCGGTAATATGAATGGTAATATCGCACTTCGCGGTAGCCTGAAACAGCCAGACATCAACTTAGATCTCGCGCTTAACCAAGTGAATTGGCAACAGCAAGCGAAGGTCGAGACGATTACCCTGAAGGGCGACGTGACACCTCTGCCTGCGCCGAAAGCTGATGTGAGTTTGATTGCGAAAAACATCACTTACGATGACATCAAAATCGACAGCGCAGATCTTGAAGTGACGGGTGATGAGAAACTGCATCAACTGACATTGGATGTGGTATCAGACATCGTTTCAAGCAGCTTAGAAATTGAAGGTACGTTTAAGCAGAAACCTGAAATGATCTGGGATGGTGCATTGCGCCGACTCACGCTAAGCACACCACAAGGCCCTTGGGCACTGCAGAAATCGACGGCAGTGAAAGTGAACATCGACAAACAAGTGGCTGATGTACAAGCGCACTGTTGGTTGCAGTCTAAGTCGAGCGTGTGTTTGAGTGAGGACATCAGCGTTGGTAAGAGCGGCGAAGCGAAGTTAGCCATCACCAACTTTGACTTTGACCAAATCAAACAATTCTTACCGCCAGAAACCAAACTGCAAGGTTCGGTGAATGCGAACGCGTTTGCGAAATGGGCACCAGACATGAAGCCGGAAGTCACGGTGAATGTGGATATGCCAAAAGGTCAGGTTGAGCAAACGCTAGAGCAACCAATCAAGGTCGGTTGGGAAAGTGTGAGCCTCAAAGCAAAATTGGCTCAGGATAAGTTAGATGCCGAGTGGCTACTTGACGTTACAGACAACGGTGATTTATCCGGTAAGGTAGCGTTGAATGATGTTTCTTCAGAAAAGCCAACTATCGATGGTAAAGTGTCGCTATCGACGTTCCATCTCGATTTCTTAGCCCCGCTGATTGGTGAATACAGCTTGTTCAAAGCGAACATGAATACGGATCTGGCTCTTTCGGGTGATGTGATGCATCCGAAGGTCAACGGCCAATTCTTGATTGACCAAATGAAGCTGCAAGGTGAAGTGACGCCAATCGATATCAACTCTGGCCAAGTCGCGATTAACTTTAAAGGTCACCAAGCGGATTTAGACGCTGGCATTATTACGCCAGATGGCAAGTTGGAAATTAACGGTGATGCAGATTGGCGCGATCTAGAAAACTGGCACACCAAAGCTCGTGTGTTTGCTAAAGAGCTAAAAGTTGATATGCCGCCGATGGTGCGAATCAAGGTCGAGCCAGATATGACCATTGATGTCACACCGAAGCTTGCTAAGGTCGAAGGTAATATCAATCTACCATGGGGTCGTATTTTGGTGGATGAATTGCCGCCAAGCGCAGTTGGTGTCTCGAGCGATACTGTTATTTTGAACAAAGACATGCAGCCGGTCGATGGTGAGCCAGCGCTGCCGTTTAATGTCGAAACCGACATCAACATTAAGATTGGCGATGACTTCCAGTTATCTGCATTTGGCCTAAAAGGCGACTTGCAAGGTAACCTGAACGTGACGCAAAAAGACAAAGGTCCATTCATTGTCGGTGAAGTGAATATCGTCGACGGTTCTTACCGTTCATTCGGCCAAGACTTGGTGATTGAAGAAGGTAAGATCATGATGAATGGTCCCGCGGATCAGCCTTACGTATCGATTAAAGCGATTCGTAACCCAGACAACACGCAAGATGATGTGACGGCAGGTGTTCGAGTGACGGGACCTGCGAGTGATCCAACAGTAGAAATCTTCTCGGATCCTGCAATGCCACAAGCAAACGCGCTGTCTTACCTATTGCGTGGTCAAGATATCGATGCGGAGTCGGGCGGTAACGCGATGACCACAACCTTGATCGGTCTCAGCTTGGCGAAGAGCGGTAAAGTCGTGGGTGAAATCGGTGAAGCCTTTGGTGTACAAGACCTGCAATTAGATACGGCAGGTTCGGGTGATGATTCTCAGGTGACGGTGAGTGGTTACATTCTGCCGGGTCTTCAAGTCAAATACGGCGTGGGTATCTTTACCTCTTTAGGTGAATTCACCGTTCGTTACCGTTTGATGAAAGATTTGTACTTAGAAGCGGTATCCGGTGTCGATAGTGCAGTTGATCTGCTTTACCAATTTGAATTCAACTAAGCTTAGCTTTTAAACCTAACTAAGGAGTGGTTATGCAGCATTTGGTTTTTGTGTATGGCACCTTGCGCAAAGGAGAGCACAACCATCACTTTTTGAGTACTGCCGAATTTCTTGGGCATCATCAAACCGATGCCCAGTTCGCGCTTTATGACTTGGGGCCTTACCCCGCTTTGTCGACGGGGCAGCAAGTTATACAAGGCGAAGTGTACTTGATTGATAATGACACCTTGGTTGAGCTAGATAAGCTTGAAGATGTGCCGGTTGAGTATCGAAGAGAAACCATTGCGACGCCATTTGGCCAAGCTTGGATCTACTTATATCAAGACACAGAACAACTTACGGAAGAGATAGCATCTGGCGATTGGTGCCAACGGGTGTGAACTATACTTAGACCAGTAACGTATGCATTGACGATATATACAACAAAGACTTGGGAGGTCTGCGATGAAATATCTTTCACCAATCATACTGCTGCTACTGGTCGGTTGTTCAAATACCGCGCCACCTAGTGGCAACGACAGCATGGAATGGAAGCAATATGGTATGCAGCGTGCAGAAGCAGGCGATACCAAACTGTCTATGCAAGAGTTCAATAAAGACGATGAGCTATACATGGCTTACAGTAATGGTTACGAAAGTGGTCGAGCTAATTACTGCGCTCAAGACGCTTTTACACTCGGTGAAAGTAGGCGTTACTACCGTGGTATCTGTGATGACCTAGACGACCGATTCCGTCGTGAATACGAGTTGGGTCGCACAGCGAAGGGCAGTAAACGTTACTAGCAAGCAATCAGTAAGGAGTGATTATGAGATTATTCGTGGTCGGCGCTATGTTACTTTTCCTCAACGCTTGTGCTCAGACAACGTTACCAACCTCTGTGAGCGTGACAGACTGGCAGGCTTTCGGTAAGCAATCAGCGTTAGACGGAGCGATTGAGTTATCGGAAGAGCGCATCGCCAAGCTAGACGACACTAATCGTGCTACTCCTGAACTCATCACGGCATACAAAACTGGCTATCAAGAAGGTAAACAAGAATATTGTGAGCAAAGTGCTTACATTCTTGGCGTACAGGGCGCGCCTTACTTTGGCATCTGCGATGACGTTGATCCATTTTTTCAAAACGATTATGAATCAGGCAGGCTATCGACGGCTGGTGGTTACTAACGATATATCGTGAAAACAAAAAAGAGCTGCCTGTGTGCAGCTCTTTCTCTTTTTAACGTTCGCGGTTATTTGCTTTGCGCACGCTCGTAAGATTCTAGGATTTCTGCTCTCGCTGCAGCAACATCTGCCCAACCATCCACTTTCACCCACTTACCTGCTTCAAGCTCTTTGTAACGTTCAAAAAACTGTGTGATTTGGGCTTTGAGTAGCTCTGGAATATCGTCCACATCTTGAATGCCTTCGTACTCTTTCGAGATTTTAGAATGCGGCACAGCGAAGACTTTCGCATCTTCACCCGATTCATCCGTCATCTTCAATACGCCAACTGGGCGACAACGAATCACAGAACCTGGCATCAATGGGTAAGGAGTCGGCACCAGTACGTCCACTGGGTCACCATCTAGAGAAAGGGTGTCGTTCACGTAGCCGTAGTTACATGGGTAGAACATTGGCGCAGACATGAAACGGTCGACAAATACAGCACCAGTGTCTTTATCTACTTCGTATTTGATTGGATCTGCGTTAGCAGGGATTTCGATAACGACATAGATATCGTCAGGCAGTGATTTACCTGCTGGTACGTTGTTTAAGCTCATTTGAATATTCCTTTTCATTGAGGATTAAGCGTTTAGAGGCTTAATCTGGCTAACATTTACGCAGTTCACTTTAACGACAAAAACGCGGCAGGTAAACACCTGCCGCGTTGGACAAAGGTCTGAAATTAGTCTTCTTCGCGATTCAGCTCAAGAAACTCTTCGACCTTGTTGACCATGTTCTTTGAACCCACAAAGAAAGGCACACGTTGGTGCAGTTCGGTCGGTTTCAAATCCATAATGCGGTTTACACCGTCAGACGCCAGACCGCCAGCTTGCTCAATTAAGAATGCCATTGGGTTGCACTCGTACAACAAGCGCAGCTTGCCTTGAGGGTGGCTTTGCGTACTTGGGTATAAGTAGATGCCGCCTTTAAGCAGGTTACGATGGAAGTCAGCCACCAGTGAGCCGATGTAGCGAGATGTGTATGGGCGACCATCTTCCGGCACATTCTCCTGGCAGTACTTGATGTACTTCTTCACGCCCTGCGGGAAGCGGATGTAGTTACCTTCGTTGATCGAGTAGATCTTGCCATCTTCTGGGATCATCATGTTTTCATGAGAAAGACAGAAGCTGCCAATCGATGGGTCGTAAGTGAAGCCGTTTACGCCATTACCAGTGGTGTAAACCAACATAGTAGATGAGCCGTAAATCACGTAGCCCGCCGCCACTTGTTTGTGACCAGGCTGTAGGAAGTCTTCTTCTGTTGGCGGGGTACCAATAGGAGAAACTCGACGGTAAATAGAGAAAATCGTACCGACTGATACGTTCACATCGATGTTTGATGAGCCATCGAGTGGGTCCATTAGTACAACGTACTTTGCGTTTTGGTTGAGTTCTTTGTTGAACGCAACCGCTTCATCTTCTTCTTCACTTGCAACGCCACACACTTGGTCACGTGCTTCAAGTGCTGCTTTGAACTTGTCGTTCGCGTATACATCAAGCTTTTGCTGATCTTCGCCTTGCACGTTTTCCGTACCTACAGCGCCGGTGATATCACCAAGACCTGCCGCGTTGATTTCGCGGTTAACAATTTTGGCAGCTAAACGAATGGAAGCTAAGAGAGATGAAAGATCACCGCTAGCGTGGGGGAAATCCGCTTGTTTCTCAACAATGAATTCGCCTAGGGTGCGCAGTCCTGACATGGTTTATCCTTACATTTTTCATTTCGTTGGGGGTGTCGCGCAATGGGTCATCTCTTTATGGATGTTAAACGATTGCGCTAGATGTAAGTTTATGACGCGGATCTTATTAATGGTAATGAAGTAACCGACTGAGATCTCAATTTATTTGTCTTATTGCATAAGAAGTCTGTCACTTGGTTAATGCTTGGTCAGTCAGTACTAAGCCCTGTCAGATTTGTGAAAGAGACTGCACGAACAGGGCGAAAGGCACTCGCTTTTCTGGTGGTTATCACGATAATGAAAGGATTAAAGAAAGCATTACAAGGTTAAGTTTATGCACATTCATATCTTGGGTATCTGCGGCACGTTTATGGGCGGTGCGGCAATTTTAGCGCGTCAGCTAGGTCATAAAGTGACGGGTTCGGATGCCAACGTTTATCCACCAATGAGCACCCTGTTGGAGTCTCAAGGTATTGAAATTATTGAAGGCTTTGACCCTTCTCAGCTTGACCCTCAACCTGATCTTGTGGTGATTGGTAACGCAATGAGCCGTGGTAACCCATGTGTTGAACATGTGCTGAATACCAATATGCGTTACACCTCGGGCCCACAGTGGTTACAAGAGTTCTTATTGCACGATCGCTGGGTTCTGGCGGTATCGGGTACTCATGGCAAAACCACCACTTCAAGCATGCTAGCTTGGATCTTAGAAGACTGTGGCTACCAGCCTGGTTTCCTTGTCGGTGGTGTATTGGGTAACTTTGGTGTGTCGGCACGCTTGGGTGAAAGCATGTTTTTCGTCGTTGAAGCGGACGAATACGACAGTGCTTTTTTCGATAAACGATCTAAGTTTGTTCACTACCACCCACGCACATTGATCATGAATAACCTTGAATTTGATCATGCAGACATCTTCGACGATCTTGAAGCGATTAAACGTCAATTCCACCACTTAGTGCGTACTGTTCCGGGGAACGGTTTGATCCTTGCACCGAAGCAAGATCAGTCGTTGCAAGACGTGATCGAGCGCGGTTGCTGGACAGAAAAGCAGTTCTCTGGTGTTGATGGTGATTGGCAAGCACACAAACTGGTTGTTGATGGTTCTAAATTTGAAGTGTCGTTGCAAGGCGAGAAAGTGGGCGTCGTAGATTGGGACCTTGTTGGTGACCACAACGTGGATAACGCTTTGATGGCTATTGCTGCTGCGCGTCATGTTGGTGTCGCTCCTGAGTTAGCCTGTCAGGCTTTAGGTCGCTTTATCAATACCAAACGTCGCTTAGAGCTGAAAGGTGAAGAGCAGGGAGTGACGGTTTACGACGATTTTGCTCATCATCCGACGGCGATTGAACTGACTCTAGGTGGTTTACGTAACAAAGTTGGCGAAAAGCGCATTCTTGCCGTTTTGGAGCCACGCTCTGCGACGATGAAGCGCGGTGTTCATAAGAATACTTTGGCGGCTTCTCTGCGAAGTGCTGATGAGGTGTTCCTCTTCCAACCAGACAACATTGATTGGTCGGTACAAGAGATTGCCGACCAATGTAAACAACCTGCTTTTGTGGATGCAGAGATGGACAGCTTTGTCGCAAAAATCGTAGAACAAGCACAGCCGGGTGACCAAATCCTCGTAATGAGTAATGGTGGCTTTGGTGGTATCCACGGCAAGCTTCTAGAACAACTGAAACAAAAAGCTTAATGACATCTATGCAGCAAAAAGTAACCCCTAAAAAAGCCATCACATTAGCACTAACGGGCGCCTCTGGTGCCCCGTATGGGCTCCGTCTTCTTGAATGTCTTGTTGCCGCTGATTACCACGTGTATGTGCTGATCTCTTCGGCTGCGCGAGTGGTAATGGCGACCGAACATGACCTGAAACTACCAAGCGGCCCTGAAGCGGCGCAAAAGGCGTTAGTTGAACATCTCAACTGTAATCCAGATAACATCACCGTTTGTGGTAAAGACGACTGGTTCTCGCCAGTGGCCTCTGGTTCTGCGGCACCAAAGCAAATGGTGGTGTGTCCATGTTCTGCCGGCAGTGTCGCGGCCATTGCACACGGCATGTCGGATAACTTGATTGAGCGTGCTGCTGATGTGGTAATGAAAGAGCGCGGACAGTTGCTGCTTGTGGTGCGTGAAACGCCTTTCTCAACACTGCATCTTGAAAACATGCACAAGCTCTCGCAAATGGGCGTCACCATTATGCCGGCAGCACCGGGCTTCTATCATCAGCCTAAGAGCATTGAAGACTTGGTTGACTTTATGGTGGCAAGAATTCTCGATCACCTCGGTATTGAGCAAGGCTTGGTGCCACGTTGGGGTTATGACCAACGTTGATTGTGTAATCAATAAAAGACCTTTACAATCCATCCAACTCATCGGGGAGCAAACCCATCAGGTATTGACCTTATCAATGCCAAGGGGCGCTGAGACCTAATTGTTTAACATTGTTGAGCAGACAGGGACCCGTATTACCTGAACCAGATAATGCTGGCGTAGGAATTGAGTCTGGATATTGGAAGTCCTAAATACCGCCTCAACCCTGTGCCGCTCAACTCATGTTAATAATGCAAATGGAGAGCGAGCAGTGAAAACCACTCTTAGTCTGATTGCCCTTGCAACCATCACTTCTACTTCAGCGTTTGCCGCTGAAAACACCCTAACTGTCTACACTTACGACTCTTTCGCTGCCGATTGGGGACCTGGTCCTAAAGTTGAAAAAGCGTTCGAAGCCAAATGCGGTTGCGACGTTAATTTCGTTGCTCTGGATGACGGTGTTTCAATCCTTAACCGCCTTCGCTTGGAAGGGAACAACAGCAAAGCGGATATCGTGTTAGGTTTGGATAATAACCTGATGGCGGAAGCGAAAAAGACGGGGCTTCTGGCTGAGCACAACGTTGATACATCGAAGACGACCTTGCCTAACGGTTGGGACGATAAGACCTTCGTACCGTACGATTACGGCTACTTTGCGTTTGTGTACAACAAGGAGAAGTTGGCGAACCCTCCAAAGAGCATGAAAGAGCTGGTGGAAGAGCGTGATGATCTGAAAGTGATTTACCAAGACCCTCGTACTTCGACGCCGGGACAAGGTTTGATGTTGTGGATGAAGTCCATCTATGGCGACGATGCGACTCAAGCGTGGAAGCAACTGGCAACGAAAACAGTTACGGTTACGAAAGGCTGGTCAGAAGCTTACTCGATGTTCTTGAACGGTGAGTCAGATTTAGTGCTGTCTTACACGACCTCTCCCGCGTACCATTTGATTGCAGAAGATGACGCGAAATACGCAAGCGTAGATTTTGCCGAAGGGCACTACATGCAAGTGGAAGTGGCGGCTAAGGTGAAAGGCTCAAAGAATGCTGAGCTAGCAGATGAGTTCATGAACTTTATTTTGAGTGATGAGTTCCAATCTGCGATGCCAACTGGTAACTGGATGTACCCAGTGACTGACGTTGAGTTGCCAAAAGGTTTTGAAACGCTGAGCGTACCAAGCAAACCACTTAGCTTTAGTGCAGACGAAGTCGCGAAAATGCGCAAGACTTGGATTCGCGAGTGGCAAAGCGCATTGACGTTCTAATATAGGTTCTACTTTTGAATTCTGTTCCGAAAATAGGGTTAGGGGTCGCGATGATTATCGCGACCTTTGTTATTTCTGCCCTTGGTGCTTTGATTGTCCAAGCGCCTTCACTTGATGTGTCTATGGTGTGGGGAGACCCATACTATCAGCACGTCACCAAGTTCAGCTTCTACCAAGCTTTCCTTTCTACACTATTGAGTGTTGGCTTTGCTATTCCTGTAGCTCATGCACTTTCTCGACGTGAGTTCTTGGGGAAGTCTCTATTACTCAAGTTGTTTGCATCTACCTTAGTTCTGCCTGTGTTGGTTGGTGTATTTGGCTTATTGGCGATTTACGGTAACAGCGGCTTATTAGCGCAATGGCTAAAAAGTATCGACGCTGAGCTGCCGTTTTCCATCTATGGTCTGAACGGTATTTTACTTGCGCATGTGTTCTTCAATATGCCTTATGCAGCGCGACTCCTTTTGCAGGCATTAGAGTCGATACCTGCAGAACAACATAAACTGTGTGCACACCTTGGAATGAGTCATTGGGACAAGTTTCGTTGGGTGGAATGGCCACGCCTAAGGCAGCAATTGCCGCACGTAAGCGGCTTGGTGTTTATGCTTTGCTTTACCAGTTTTGCCACCGTGATGGCGTTAGGCGGCGGTCCGAAATCGACCACCATTGAACTCGCCATTTATCAGGCGATTAAGTTTGATTTTGATCTGCAGGCCGGGGCGCTTTTGGCACTGTGGCAAATGCTATTATGTGGCTTGTTAGCGATTGCCGTACAGAAGTTGACGAAGCCAGTCTCAGTAAGCGCTGGCAGCACATCGGCACAGCAATATTTAACGAAGGATCATAGGTGGTCAAAAGCTTGGGATAGCTTTTGGATCATAGGTGCCTTTTTACTAGTCATACCGCCGCTTGTGATGGTGGTGTTTAGTGGTATCAACCAGCAAGTTTGGTCGGTACTGACCGATGAGCGTTTTTGGTCAGCACTGTTTAATTCACTCAAAGTTGCAGTACTGGCGAGCTCTCTTGCCGTTGCAGCAGGCGTATCGATTTTGCTGACCAGTCGACGTTGGCGATTGCAGTATAAAAATACTCGCGCCGATCAAATTGAGCTTATCGGAACCATCATTTTAGTGACGCCAGGTTTGGTGATTAGCACCGGACTGTTTTTACTGCTGCGTTCGTTTACCGATGTATTCAGCTTAGCGTTTTTTGTCGTTATTTTGGTTAATGGCTTGATGGCATTGCCTTACGTCATTAAGACTTTATCTCAACCTATGTTGCACATTGAGCAGCAATATCAGTACGTGTGCGCCAGTTTAGGCATGCGTGGTTGGCAACGATTTAGAGTCGTGGAATGGCAAGCATTGCGTAAGCCGTTTGCACATGCTTTTGCTATCAGCTTTATGTTTGCGATTGGTGACTTAAGTGCGATTGCCTTGTTTGGCGGGCAAGAGTTTAGAACTTTACCGCTGTACCTATTCCAACTGCTCGGCAGTTATCAAATGGATGCAGCAGCGGTTGTGTCGGTTACCTTGCTATTACTCAGCGTAGGCTGCTTTGCTGTGATTGAAAAAGTATTAAAAACAAAGGGGAAAGCATAATGTTAGTGTTGGATGAGGTTCAGTACACCTATCAACGTGAGCTATTTCGCTTTGATTTAGAGATTAAGCGCGGACAAATTGTGTCGCTGATGGGACCGAGCGGTGCAGGTAAATCAACGTTGCTCGCTTTGGTCGCTGGATTCATTAATCCTGACCTAGGCGATATCTTGGTTGATGGCACATCTATCGTGAGTAAAGAGCCGTACCAGCGCCCGTTTTCAATGCTGTTCCAAGAACACAATCTATTTGCTCACCTGTCAGTAAGGGACAACATTGGTCTAGGGTTGCATCCGGGGTTAAAGCTTACTGCAGACCAAAAGCTTCTTGTCGAGCAAGCAGCCAAGCAAGTCGGCGTTGCTGAGTATTTAGATCGCTTACCTGAACACCTTTCTGGTGGTCAGCGCCAGCGTGTGGCACTCGCACGTTGCTTTGTTCAGCCGCATCCGATGTGGCTACTCGATGAGCCTTTCTCTGCACTTGATCCCGTGCTGCGTGAAGAGATGCTGACATTAGTGAAACAGCTTGCGACTGATCGTGGTATTACCGTGTTAATGGTGACGCACCACTTGAGCGATGCAAGAGCGATTGCGAGTCATTTTGCTTTTGTCGCTGGTGGTCAGGTCGAAGCGTCAGGTGACATTGATGAATTGGCAGTATCGCACTCTAGCGATGTTTTAACAGCGTTTGTGCGAGCGGCAGGGTAGAGCGCCGTTTATCTTGGATGAATAAGGCGAGAGAAAAACAAAAGGTTGATGCTCGCATCAACCTTTTTTAGTTTTGGGAGTTTGAATGAGTACGTTAGCCTTGTGGCTTCACTACCATCACATTGATTGGTGAATTCTCTACCACTTTGCTCGCTACAGAGCCCAACATCACTTTGTTGATCTTTGAGCGTTTGTGGCTTGGCATGATGATAAGATCGGCACCTAAGCGCTCAGCGTAATCAAGGATGGTTGCATACGCTTTGCCTTCTGCAACGTGTACTTTGTAAATCACTTCATCATCGATGTGCTGGTCAGCAAACGTTTTGAGTTGTTGCTTCACGTCTTGCTTCATCTTTGCTGCCGCATCTTTCGGGAAGTAAGTTGCGACCATCGACATATGAATACCAGGCAGTACAGTCAGTAAGTGAACTTCCGCGTTGGCTTGTTTTGCTTGCCAAACAGCCAGCTCAACAGCTCTGTCAGAGAAGCCTTGGTCATTTAGATCAACCGGAACAAGAATTTGTTTATACATTCAGTGTCTCTCATCATGGCCCCTTTGTCCTCGGGGCCTAATCGGTTATGCGCTCAACTGTTCCCTACGAGCACGACGTTTTTGGTTCATGGCAAGTACCAGCAAGATCATTAAGCAAGGCACAAATACCCATTCTTTCATTGGGCGCTCAGCGTCTTGAACAATCCATTTGATCTCCCAGTCGAAGTCGACGCCAGACGATTCTGCCGGACTACCAAACTCGACCATGTCTACGATCATTTTGCCGTCGTTCTCGGTTAGCATTAGGCCCATAGAAGAGATGCGCTCTTCTGCAGTTTTTGCTTTATCTTCGAACGGAAGACGTACCGTTTTCTCTACGTAGTCACCTTCTAGGTTTTCACCTGCGACTCGTAGCTCAATGGATTCTCCTACATTTAGCCCTTCAGTGATTTGAGCTATCTCAACCCCAGGGGAAAGAACTTTTGCAGGGTAGATCATGTCCCACCAGAATCCTGGACGGAAGAAAGAGAACGTCAGTACAAGCAACAAGATGGTTTCCCACCACTTGTTACGTGTAAACCACCAACCTTGCGTAGCGGCTGAGAAGATCAACATCGCAATGATTGAGGAAATCACGGTGAGAGCAAGGTGCCACCAAGTGTCGATACCCATCAACAAGAGCTGAGTGTTGAAGACGAACATGAATGGCAGAATTGCGGTTCGAATATCGTAGGTAAAGCCTTGAATACCCGTTCGAATTGGGTCGGACTTAGCAATAGCTGCCGCCGCAAAGGCTGCCAAACCTACCGGAGGGGTATCATCAGCTAGAATACCGAAATAGAACACGAACAAGTGCACCGCAATCAATGGGATGATCAAGCCATGAGCTGCACCCAGAGTTACGATAACTGGAGCCATCAGAGTTGATACCACGATGTAGTTTGCCGTCGTTGGCAGGCCCATACCAAGGATCAAGCTGATCACTGCAGTAAACAACAGCATTAGGATGATGCTGCCACCAGAGATGAACTCGACGAAGTCTGTCATCACCAGACCAATACCGGTTAGTGTTACTACACCAACTACCGTACCGGCAGCAGCCGTTGCCACACCGATGCCAATCATGTTTCGTGCACCAGATACCAAGCTCTCTGCGAGGTCGATAAAGCCATCTTTCGTTTGCTCAACCAAGTCACCTTGTTTTGATAGCAAAGCAATCAATGGGCGTTGCGTCAGCAAGATAAAGATCATGAATACGGTTGCCCAGAATGCTGATAGGCCCGGAGAGAAGCGCTCAACGGTTAAACACCAAACCAGCACAACGATTGGTAGCAGATAGTGCAGGCCAGATTTAATCGTCGGACCCGGATCTGGAACCTCAGTGAGTTCTGCATCAATTTCAATTGCGCCGTCTTTGGCATGGTTGGCTGAAATTTTCACCAGACCGATGTAAGCAATGAGTAGTGCTACGGTTACGATAGGCGTTGCTGCATCACCGAAGACATCTTTCGTCCATCCCACACCGTAGTAAACCAAAGCGCTAATCACGCACAAGCCGAGAATGGTACCAGTAAATGACAATAGGCTTTGTAGCATGGTTGGGTTATGGCGACGAGGAAGACCAGTCATACCAGCTTTACATGCTTCAAGGTGAACGATGTAAATCAGCGCGATGTAGGAAATAAGTGCAGGAAGTAGGGCTGCTTTAATTACCTCTACGTAAGAGATACCAACGTATTCCACCATTAGGAAGGCCGCTGCACCCATGATCGGTGGTGTAAGCTGACCGTTAGTTGAGGCTGCAACTTCTACCGCACCGGCTTTTGTGCCAGGGAAGCCAACTCGCTTCATCAACGGAATGGTAAAGGTACCCGTCGTTACTACGTTGGCAATCGATGAGCCAGAAACCAAACCCGATAGACCAGACGCAACAACTGCGGCTTTTGCAGGACCACCCTTCATATGGCCAAGCAATGAGAAAGCCACTTTAATGAAGTAAGCGCCAGCACCGGCACGTTCAAGCATCGCACCGAAGAGTACGAACAAGAATACGAAAGACGTTGATACGCCAAGTGCAACACCAAATACACCCTCAGTCGTTAACCATAGATGCGACATAGCTTTGTTTAAGCTAGCGCCTTTATGGGCAATGACGTCTGGCATATATGGGCCAGCAAAAGTGTAAGTTAAGAATACCGCTGCAACCACCATGAGCGGTGGACCTAATGCACGGCGGGTTGCTTCAAGTAGCAAGACCATACCAGTAACCGAAACGACGATATCTACCGTCGTAGGTGCTCCGGAACGTCCTGCTAACTCGGTATAGAAAATATAAATGTAAGCCGCGGCAAAGCTACCCGCGAGCGCTAATATCCAGTCGATGAGTGGGATACGATCACGCGGAGAGTTCTTCATTGCTGGGTAAGCAGTGAAAGCGAGAAAAGTGGCAAAAGTTAGATGAATTGCTCGCGCTTCAGTGTCGTTGAGTACGCCAAAATTAAAAATAAATGGTAGCGGAGAGGCATACCATAATTGAAATAGCGACCAGCACAGCGGAACGAACCATAAGATTCGACCTTGCATGCCCATTGGGCTACGCGCACCTGTATCTGCCTGAGCCACCATCTCTTGCACATCTTGTGACGGAGTGTTGTTCGTCGCCATGTACTTTTTCCTTATTATTGATGGTCCTGTCTGTATTGTGTATCGAGAACCGCGCTTCGCTATAACAGTGTAGTGAATAGAGCGAAGTTTGCTTTCGAGTGAATCGCTACAATCCTTCAACCCATTGATTCATAGGTATGGAAAAGTGCGTTTTCTTTTTCTTAGGTGTGTGAGCGCGACTTCCGGGAGAAATCGGCAAAATTGAACCAAGTATGCTGGTTGAAGGTGCTCGACCAGCATACTCAATCAGACAGAAAACCATCCTTTTCTGTCTGAGCTTGAAGTTAGTAGTTGCTTACTTAAGCAGGCCTACTTCTTTGTAGTATTTCTCTGCACCTGGGTGAAGAGGGATTGAAAGGCCAGCTTTCACCATGTCTTCTTTCTTCAGGTTTGCAAATGCAGGGTGTAGACGCTTGAACGTATCGAAGTTTTCGAATACCGCTTTTGCAACGTTGTAAGCTACGTCATCTGAAACATCAGAAGTCGTTACCATTGTTGCCGCAACACCAAAGCTGTTTACGTCTTTGTCTGTACCACGGTACATACCAGCAGGCACTGTGCTGAACGCGTAGTAAGGGTTATCAGCAACGATCTTCTCGATTTCTGGACCAGTTGCTGGAACTAGCTTCGCATCACAAGAGGTTGTTGCTTCTTTGATTGAACCGTTCGGGTGACCAACCATGTAGATAAACGCGTCGATCTTGTTATCACATAGTGCTTGAGAACGTTCTGAACCTTTTAGTTCTGATGCAAGTTTAAAGCTGTCGTTAGTCCAGCCCATAGCATCCATCACTACGCCCATTGTCGCGCGGTCACCAGAACCAGGGTTACCGATGTTTACACGCTTACCTTTAAGGTCTTGAACGTTTTCGATGCCAGAATCTGCACGTGCGATGATGTTAAAAGGTTCGGTATGAAGAGAGAACATTGCACGTAGTTTTTTGTACGGGCCTTGTTCAGCAAACTTACTCGTACCGTTGTAGCCATGGTACTGCCAATCCGATTGCACGATACCAAAGTCTAGCTCGCCAGCACGGATTGTGTTGACGTTGTAAATTGAGCCACCAGTCGATTCTACTGAACAACGGATGTTGTGATCTTTACGACCTTTGTTCACCAATTTACAAATAGCACCACCAGTAGGGTAGTAAACACCTGTAACAGAGCCAGTACCGATAGTAATAAACTCTTGAGCGTTAACTGCGCCTGCGCCCATAACTGCTGCAGCGATAGCGCCTACTTTAAGAAGTTTGTTAAATGCCATGAATTTCCCTTCCTTATATTCATTATTAACCCGGAAATAACCAAAAATTACTTCAGGAGTTTCCTATTTGGAAACGGCATCTTTTCCAATCCAATCGTTTGAAAAAGCGAGCGAATCATAACAAAAAATTGGCAGAAAATTATCCGATTGTTAAAAACTATAGCGAATAAGTCTAAAGTGTGCGTTGGTATGTGGGGATAAATTCGCAGACTAATTCTTTTTAGAACAATTACTTATCTTGCATGTTGACGAGGGTATTAAAAAAACCAATAGCGTGATGTAAATCACAAATAGGATGGGTAAAAAATAAGCTAAAAAATCAAAAAATTTACATTTTTCATGGGCTACAAAATTCAACTAATTTCATAGCCCACAAACAGTTACTTAGCCTGTGTACTCGAAAAGCTCACACACAGATTTGAACAATTGTTCTGTAGAAACTGGCATTGTCGGGGTAATGAAGATGGTGTCATCACCAGCAACCACACCTAAGATGCCTTCTGATTTACCTAATGAGTCCAGTAGGCGAGCAATCAACTGAGCGGCACCTGGGCCAGTGTGGATAACGACAAGAGCTGCGTTATGGTCGATATCTAACACCAGTTCACGCAAAGAGCTGCTAACTGTTGGTACGCCTAACTCTGCTGGTAGGCAGTAAACCATTTCCATTTTTGCATTACGTGTACGTACGGCACCAAACTTAGTCAACATGCGAGAAACTTTGGATTGGTTGATACTTTCAAAACCTTGTTGTTTTAGTGCATCAACGATCTCACCCTGTGAGCCAAAGCTCTCTTCTTTTAATAAGGCTTTAAAAGCGCGAACTAAGTTATCTTGTTTTTCTGAATTGCGCATAGTCGTTATGATTCTCTTATCAAGGGTCAGCAATTTTGCATATTCTCGCATAGATATTCATGCAGTGCCAAAAAGTCACGACATTATGTTAATTCCATCACTGTAAACCCTAAACAGGATAGGGTTCTTTAAGTATGAAATTGTTGACCTATTTATTGCACTGAATTTCTTGTCATTTCAACAGAATAAACGAATAATCAAGCCTTTGTTTGTAGCACGGTAACAGCGAGTTGCGCGAGGTCGCAAAGCTGGCGTTAATTGATTGTAATCAAGTTGTGATTCCGATAGCTTTATTTCAGCTGGTTACAAAATACCCTACGAATACGTTTATAAGAGAAATACTCTCAAGGAGAACTACATGAAAGTAGCCGTTATTGGTGCCGCTGGCGGCATCGGTCAAGCTCTGGCCCTTCTACTTAAGAACCGTCTTCCTGCAGGTTCAGATTTAGCCCTATACGATATTGCTCCAGTAACTCCTGGTGTGGCTGCAGATCTTAGCCACATCCCAACTCCGGTTTCTATTAAAGGTTACGCAGGCGAAGATCCAACACCTGCACTTGAAGGTGCGGATGTTGTTCTAATTTCAGCTGGTGTGGCTCGTAAACCTGGTATGGATCGCGCGGATCTGTTCAACGTAAACGCTGGCATTGTTAAGTCGCTAGCGGAAAAGATCGCCGTTGTATGTCCAACAGCATGTGTTGGTATAATCACTAACCCAGTGAACACAACAGTGCCAATCGCTGCTGAAGTATTGAAAAAAGCAGGCGTTTACGACAAGCGCAAACTGTTTGGTGTAACAACGCTGGACGTTATCCGTTCGGAAACCTTCGTTGCTGAGCTAAAAGACAAAGATCCAGGTGATGTTCGTGTTCCTGTTATCGGTGGTCACTCTGGTGTGACTATTCTTCCTCTTCTATCTCAAGTAGAAGGTGTTGAGTTCACTGCTGAAGAAGTTGAAGCGCTAACGAAACGTATCCAGAATGCGGGTACAGAAGTAGTAGAAGCGAAAGCGGGTGGCGGTAGTGCAACTCTATCTATGGGCCAAGCCGCATGTCGCTTTGGCCTAGCGCTAGTACGTGCTCTTCAAGGTGAAGAAGGCGTAGTGGAGTGTGCTTACGTAGACGGTGGCAGCGAACATGCACCATACTTCGCACAACCTGTGAAGCTAGGTAAAGACGGCGTAGAAGAAGTTCTTAGCTACGGTGCGCTAAGTGACTACGAGAAGTCAGCATTAGATGGCATGCTAGAAACACTAAATGGCGATATCAACATTGGTGTTGAATTTGCGAAATAAGCGTCTTTTTATATAGGTTATATAAAGAAGACAATTTAAATTGAAAGCCGATCTGATGATCGGCTTTTTTGATCCTTTCACCTTATCTCGCGTATCAGAGTCTGAATCAGGTAACTTTGTGAAGGAGAGGGTGATGGAAGCAAATCGAATCCGTAAAGGTATGGTCGTTGAGTGTCAGCAAGGTGTCGGTACGATTTTAGTCATCGACCAAGAGGCAGAGACAGTGCTGCTTGCTAAGCAAGGTTCAGAAGAGCAGCTTGCAGTTAGCTTCGATGAAATAGAAGACAATCCACAGCTTCACGACAGTTGTGACCGTTATTACTAACGAAACATCGCTTGAGCGCCAAACATAATGAAAAGGAAGAGCAACACTCTTCCTTTTTTCATCAGGGTCTTCTTTTACTAGCTTAGCTGGTACGCTTAACTGCCATGTGGGCTAGAGTAACCAGCGCTTGCTTGTAATCAGATTCTGGAAGGATTGCGAGTTCTGCAATTGCTTTATCTGCTTCATCCATCGCTTTTTGCGTGGTGTATTCTAGCGAACCGGCTTCCTGCATTACCGCTAGAATGTCTTCTAGTCGATCCATGCCATTGGCCTTCTCAATCGCTTCACGAATCATCTGCGCATTCTCTGGTGTGGTATTGCGCATTGCATGAAGTAGAGGAAGCGTTGGTTTGCCTTCAGCCAAATCATCACCAACATTCTTACCCATATCCTCACCGTCAGACGTGTAATCCATCACGTCGTCGATCAGTTGGAATGCTGTGCCCAAATATTTACCGTAGTTCTGGAATGCTACTTCTACTTCTTCCGGCGCATCGTTAAGAATCGCACCAATCTGCGTAGCGGATTCAAACAAACGTGCGGTCTTAGAGTAGATGACCTGCATGTAGCTTTCTTCTGTCGTGTCAGGATCATTACAGTTCATCAACTGCTGAACCTCACCCTCCGCGATCACATTAACTGCGTCGCTCATCAGTTTAAGGATCTTCATTGATCCTAGCTCAGTCATCATTTGGAATGAGCGAGTATAAATAAAGTCCCCAACTAACACGCTAGCGGCATTACCAAACGCAGCGTTTGCTGTCGCTTTACCACGGCGCATGTCTGATTCGTCTACCACATCATCATGCAACAAGGTTGCCGTATGGATGAACTCGATAAACGCAGCTGCCATTGTATGGCCGTTACCTTGGTAACCAAGAGCGCGTGCTGACAATATCGCCAGAAGTGGTCTTAAGCGTTTGCCTCCACCACTCACGATATAGAAACCGAGTTGGTTGATTAAAGAGACATCAGAATTTAGTTGGGCTTGAATTGTTTCATTCACTTTTGCCATGTCATCGGCAGTAAGCGCTTGGATAGTTTTAAAATCCATCGTATATCCGGCTGAAGTTAGACCCTGCAAGGCTTATTCGATTTATATAATTGTCGAATAATACACTAAAAAACGTTGATTAATACATTACTAAAGGGCATGATTGCCGCACTTTTCTTTGGCGATTAGCTTTTCGCCAATTTTTTCAAAATATGGCTTGTCATAGGGGCATCTCTTCTGTAGAATCTGCGCCCTATTGATGATTAGTTTAGCGCACACCCTCATGAAAAGGCTGTGCGGAAAAAGCGGAGTAAAATATGTACGCTGTTTTCCAATCTGGTGGTAAACAACACCGTGTAAGCGAAGGTCAAACTCTTCGTTTAGAGAAATTAGACGTTGAAACGGGCGCAACTGTTGAATTTGATAAAGTTCTTCTTGTTGCTAACGGCGAAGAAATCCAAGTTGGCGCTCCTCTTGTAGAGGGCGGCAAAGTTGTTGCTGAAGTTGTACAACACGGTCGTGGCGATAAAGTTAAAATCGTTAAGTTCCGTCGTCGTAAGCACTCTCGTAAGCAACAGGGTCACCGTCAGTGGTTCACTGAAGTGAAGATCACTGGTATCAACGCTTAATCTATTAGGAGAGTTTAACAATGGCACACAAAAAAGCTGGTGGTTCTACTCGTAACGGCCGCGATTCAGAAAGCAAACGTCTAGGTGTTAAACGTTTCGGTGGTGAATCTGTTCTTGCAGGTAACATCATCGTTCGTCAACGTGGTACTAAGTTCCACGCTGGTAACAACGTAGGTATCGGTAAAGACCACACTCTATTCGCTCTTACTGAAGGTAAGGTGAAGTTCGAGGTTAAAGGTCCTAAGAACCGTAAGTTTGTAAGCATCGAAGCTGAGTAATTTTACCTTTTAGGTTAATTACTAAAGCTTTATAGCTGAATTCAAAAGCCCTGCCGATTCGGCGGGGTTTTTTATTTGTAGCAGTCGACATATTCAAGTTTCTCGTTTTATCCCTGAGCGGTTGGAATCTGGGAGCTTAGATCTGTCATCTGCTAAAATTGTTTGATGGCAAATCAGATTTAATCCACGCACGAAGTAGTCGGAGTAAAAGATGAAGTTCGTAGATGAAGCGGTAGTAAAAGTTCAGGCTGGTGACGGCGGTAGCGGCGTTGTAAGTTTCTGGCGTGAAAAATTCATCACTAAAGGTGGCCCAGATGGTGGCGACGGTGGTGATGGTGGTGATGTATACATCCAAGCCGATGAAAACCTAAATACCCTGATCGATTACCGTTTCCAACGCTTTTACGAAGCAGAACGCGGTGAAAACGGTCGCGGCGGTAACTGTACTGGTAAACGTGGTAAAGACATCACACTTCGCGTACCAGTAGGTACTCGCGCAGTTGATATCCACACTAACGAAATCGTAGCAGAAGTAGCAGAACACGGTAAGAAAGTGATGGTCGCGAAAGGCGGCTGGCACGGTCTTGGTAACACGCGTTTTAAATCTTCAGTAAACCGTGCGCCTCGTCAGAGAACGCTAGGTACTAAAGGTGAAATCCGTGAAATTCGTCTAGAGTTGTTGCTATTGGCTGACGTTGGTATGCTTGGTCTACCTAACGCAGGTAAATCAACCTTTATCCGCGCAGTATCAGCAGCAAAACCAAAAGTAGCAGATTACCCATTTACAACGCTAATCCCAAGTTTGGGTGTTGTGAGTGTGGTTCCTGAGAAGAGCTTTGTGGTTGCAGACATCCCTGGTCTAATTGAAGGCGCAGCTGACGGTGCAGGTCTAGGTATTCGCTTCCTTAAGCACCTAGAGCGTTGTCGCGTATTGCTACACATGATTGATATCATGCCTATCGATCAGTCGGATCCAATTCAAAATGCTCTAACCATCATTGATGAACTAGAGCAGTACAGTGAGAAACTAGCAGGTAAACCTCGTTGGCTAGTCTTCAACAAAACGGATCTGATGCCAGAAGAAGAAGCGAATGAAAAGATCCAAGAGATCTTGGATGCGCTAGGTTGGGAAGACGAGTTCTTTAAGATCTCAGCGATCAACCGTAACGGTACAAAAGAGCTTTGCTATAAGTTAGCAGACTTTATGGAAAACCTACCTCGCGAAGAGGAAGAAGTTGCTGAAGAAGATAAAGTAAACTTCATGTGGGATGATTACCATAAAGACGCAATCGCTGGTAAAGACGTTATCACTGAAGAAGATGACGACGATTGGGATGATTGGGACGATGAAGAAGACGACGGTCACGTTGTTTACGTCCGCGACTAATCGCTAGCTAATTCATTAAGCCGCAATGTTTATTGCGGCTTTTTTTGTATCTAAATCATGTTTAGACGATGTGATTTGCGGCACAATAATGAGCTTAACGGACTTAGGAAGTATTTATGACATCGGAAGTTATACCGTCTTGTGCAACGACGGCATCC
The DNA here is from genome assembly GCF_030248355.1 of Vibrio sp. B172a. NCBI lineage: Bacteria > Pseudomonadati > Pseudomonadota > Gammaproteobacteria > Vibrionales > Vibrionaceae > Vibrio > Vibrio sp. B172a. Next base: position 91,911 of record NZ_JAHGAC010000005.1, read on the forward strand.
AACCAAAGGGCCATTTCTCGGCTCGTTGCCCAAGCTGGGCAAATGCTATTAGCCCACGGAGCAGAAAGTACGCTTGTGAGTGACATCATGCAGCGCATCGGTATTGCCTGTGGTGTCAGCGAAGTGGCAGTGGCATTATCTGCGAATGCTTTGGTTGTCACGACAGTCAAAGATGATCATTGCATTACAACGACCAGAAGTTGCGCCGATCGCGGGATCAACATGCGAGTGATCACCCAGATCCAACGCATTTGTATCATGATGGAGCGCGGCTTACTCGATGTGAGAATGGCGCAGAAGAAACTCAACACCATTAGCCCAGAGCGCTATAACCGTTGGTTGGTGGTGTTCATGATAGGCCTTTCTTGCGCGGCTTTCAGCCATTTAGCGGGTGGAGACTTAGGTGTGTTTGTCATGACGTTTCTTGCTTCTGCAGGCGGCATGACCGTTCGACAAGAAATTGGCCACCGCCACTTTAATCCTCTTCTCAACTTCGCTGTCACGGCGTTTGTTACCACCCTAATCTCTGCTCAAGCGGTCATTTTTGACATTGGTAACTTGCCAACCGTTGCGATGGCATCTTCGGTATTGATGCTAGTACCCGGTTTCCCACTGATTAACTCAGTTGCCGATATGCTGAAAGGCCATATCAACATGGGCATTGCGCGATTTACTATGGCGAGCTTATTAACCTTAGCGACTTGTCTCGGTATTGTTGCGGCAATGGAAGTAACGGGGATTTGGGGGTGGATGAGCTAATGAGCGTATTTGAACTCATCTTAGGGCTGTTGAACGATATGTTCTTCGCCGCTATTCCTGCCGTTGGTTTTGCTATGGTGTTTAATGTGCCGCAGAAAGCACTCAAGTACTGCGCGGTAGGTGGTGCGATTGGTCATGGCAGTCGTTACCTAATGATGCACTTTGGCTTGCCAATTGAATGGGCAACGTTTTTTGCAGCGACGTTAGTCGGTTTGATCGGTGTGCATTGGTCCCATCGTTTTCTGGCTCACCCTAAAGTCTTCACTGTGGCTGCTTTGATTCCTATGGTTCCGGGTGTATTCGCATATAAGGCGATGATCGCTATGGTGGAGATAAATCACTTAGGCTACTCACCTGAACTTATTGCTACGTGCATGGAAAACTTTCTTAAGGCGATGTTTATTATTGCTGGCTTAGCGGTTGGCTTGGCGGTTCCGGGGCTGTTATTCTATCGCCGCAGACCAATAGTTTAAATTGATATAAAGGGCACTGACACTGTGCCCTTTCTTCTCTATGTGGTCAGCAATCTCTCGAGCTATTTTTGCAGTTAAAGATATTAAAGGAGTTAGGTTGGGATAAATCTACTTCCTCACCACCAACAGTGACTTGCTGAGAAAGCTTATTGTTACTGACTTCGCCCGGTGGGAACCAAGTGTATTGATATCCAATTACGTTATATGTGTTGGAAATATGCATGCCTATTGGTGAATTCGATTTTGCATCAACTTCATGCCCTCGAATCCAGCTTGGTAGGTAATTTGGTGATGGATAAAGGTTATCGAATTCACTTGGGTATGCTTCTCCAGTTCCTTTTTCTGCTAGACAAAATTGAACGCCAGTTTGACGACTCGTTAAGCAAGCCTTTGGAGCTCCAGAGTCAACAACAGCCATCGATTTTACTTTTTGTAAGTTAAGTTCTAAGCCATTATTCGTAGTGATTTTCTGTAGGCGATCATTTGTTGTTGTTTGCTCAAATGAGTAAGAGGCTTCCGATAGTAGTTCCTCTTGTGCCGATACTTTTACTTTTAAACCGAAGGTAGGTCTAACCTCGATTGGTTGGTCGTAAATGAAATCAGGCAGTCTGCTAACTTTTCTATCTTTTGGAAGACAGTACATCTGATCAGTCGAAATGTTTCGTAAACAGCCAAGGTTTTTATCACTACCAACGACTTTCATTGAGGCTGGTGCTGAAACATCAATAATTTCTCCTTTCGATGATTCAGCGTTTTTCAGCTCTTCATTAAGAACAGTGCCCACCACATAGACTTTTCTTGTTTTATCTGCCAAGTTATCGACATCCGATAGGATGACTTCTGTTCCTTGCTCAGCTTGAACATAGACTGGTTGGCGATAAAACTCATCAGGCAAGCGAGATAGGGGTTCTTCCCCTTTTTGTTGACAAAACTGCTGCCCAGTAGAAACTAAAACAAGACACGCATGAGGTTTGTATTTTGGGATTGTTTCACTACTTGAATCTGTAGCATGTGCGTTATTAGCAAATAATGCACATGCTGAAAGCAATATTGCTGAAGCATATTTGTGTTCCATGTATCCATCCGATTGTTGAGGTTGCAATTAAACGCTATTACAGAATGTTTTAACCGCGAATATGATTATTATTAATCTTGGTTGAATGTTATTGGATTATTCAGGTGTAACTTATCGTTAAGGTTTTAAAACCCATTATTAATCTTAATTCGTTTTTAAATGCCTGATTGCCAAAGAAATGTACGCCACTTGGGTTACTCACCTGAACTTATTGCGACGTGCATGGAAAACTTTCTTAAGGCGATGTTTATTATTGCTGGCTTAGCGGTTGGCTTGGCGGTTCCGAGGCTGTTATTCTATCGCCGCAGACCCATAGTATAAGGATCCAATATGATCATCAGCATGATTGCCGCGATGGCAGACAACCGAATCATCGGTAAAGACAATCAGATGCCTTGGCACCTTCCTGCCGATTTTGCATGGTTTAAGCGTTGCACCATGGGCAAACCAGTTGTGATGGGGCGTAAGACCTATGAGTCTATTGGGCGTCCTTTACCTGGTCGTTTGAACATTGTCATCAGCCGTGATGCTTCACTTTCCATTGAAGGTGTTACGACGGTCACATCAATTGAGCAAGCACTTGAGGTTGCTGGTGAAGTAGAAGAAGTCATGATCATTGGTGGCGGGGCGATTTATGCTGCGTGCCTTCCCATGGCTAACAAGCTGTATGTTACTCATATTGAAGCTGAAATTGATGGAGATACTCAGTTCCCAGATTGGGGAACTGAGTTCAAAGAAACGTACTCTGAAGCGTACCAAGCGGATGAGAAAAACGCTTACAACATGCGTTTTACTGTCCTCGAAAAGTAATCGGATAGAATGAGAAAAGCACCGCAAATGCGGTGCTTTTTGTTTTCTAGTCCGGCAATCAGAGCCGTTAACTGAGTGCTTCTTGAGTGAAGACTTGCTTGTCTTCCCAACGAATCATGGTGAGCGAACCGCCCCAAACGCAGCCTGTATCAAGACCAATAATGCTTTCATCGATATGACCTTGTAGTGCTGCCCAGTGCCCAAATAGCACTGCTTTTTCTAGTGGGACTCGTTGTGGCAGCTTAAACCAAGGCACAAGCTCATTTTCAGACACTTCTTGCGGTGGTAGTTTACAGTCCATATCTAAGCGACCATCAGTAAAGCAAAAACGCATGCGAGTAAACGCATTGATGGTGTAGCGATAACGATCGAGACCCGACAAGGACTCATCCCAAAGATCGGGGTGGTTGCTGTACATGTTTTCTAGCAACCAAGGTAGCTTTTCACTTTGAATGATGCTTTCAACTTCACGTGCACACGCTCTTGCAGTATCAAGATCCCACAATGGAGAGATACCAGCGTGACACATAACGAACTCGTCATGCTCGGCCATAAGAGGTTGCTGAGCCAACCAAGTAAGCAGCTCTTGTTTATCCGGAGCGGAAAAAATAGGTGCAGTCTTATCCTTGTCTTTGACTTTTTTCAGTCCGTGCGACACCGCCATTAGGTGTAGATCATGATTACCAAGTACCACTTTGGCACTGTCACCCAGAGACTTAACAAAACGTAATGTTTCTAGAGATTTAGGTCCGCGAGCGACGAGATCTCCCGCTAGCCAAAGCTGGTCGTGTTGTGAAGAGAAACTAACCTGTTCCAGTAGCTGCTGAAGCTCATCAAAACAGCCCTGAATATCACCAACAATATAAGTCGCCACTGAATCTCCTGATTAATTTAAGACGTTTGGAACCGCTAAACGGAATGGATCAATCTCGGTGATAAATTGCTGTCCTTTTTCATCCAACAACATGTAGTGTCCTTGCATAACACCAACCGGTGTTTCAAGCGCTGTTCCGCTGCTGTAAGTGTATTCGTCGTTACCCGGAATAAAAGGCTGTTGACCAACAACGCCTTCACCTTCGACCGTCATTTGTTTACCGTTTGAATCGGTGATTAACCAGCGACGGCTAACTAATTGAACAGTTTGTTGGCTGAGGTTTTTTATTGTGATGATATAAGCGAAGACGTATCGCTGCAGTTCTGGGTTGGACTGTTCTTCAATGTATTTGGTATGAACTTGGATTTTGATGCAAGGTTGAATGACGTCCATGTGCACTCCTCGAGAAACGTTGTATCCCAATAATAATAAGCCAAACCGGCAAGGGTTTGGCTTATCGTTTGAGTTCTTATTGCTGCGGGTTGTCCGCGAGCCAGTTCGCCATGGCGACGAATTGTTGTAGCGTTAGGTTCTCTGGACGCATGCTAGGGTTGATACCCAGTTCTTCAAGTACTTCAGTACTCAATAGCGACTTGTAGCAGTTACGTACAGTCTTACGGCGTTGGTTAAAACCTTCGCGACATACACGCTCCAACAAACGTAGATCTTTTGCTGGGTGTGGCAGCTCTTCGTAAGGAACCAAGCGTACTACGGCTGAGTCTACTTTCGGTGGTGGAACAAATGCCGTTGGCGGTACTTCTAGTACTGGTACCACTTTACAGTAGTACTGTGCCATTACGGTTAGACGGCCGTATGCTTTGCTACCAGGACCTGCCGCTAAGCGATTTACCACTTCTTTTTGAAGCATAAAGTGCATGTCTTGAATGTCTTTATGGAATTCAAATAGGTGGAACATCAATGGTGTAGAGATGTTGTATGGCAAGTTACCGAAGATACGTAGCTTGTTGTTTGGCTTCACTAACTGTGTGAAGTCAAAGCGCATTGCATCGCCTTCATGAATCGTAAGTTTGTCTGCCAATTCAGGGTGGTTACGTAGACGTTCTGCTAGGTCACGGTCCAATTCGATAACCGTGAACTTGTCGACTTCGCGACCAACAGGCTCGGTGATTGCACCTAGACCAGGGCCGATTTCAACCAGGTTTTGCCCTGGTCTTGGGTTAATTGCTGATACGATGCCATCAATAATGTATGGGTCGTTCAGGAAGTTTTGACCAAAACGTTTACGCGCTTTGTGTCCTAAATGGACATCATTTCTCATTGTTTCTTCTCTACCAATTCTATCGCATGCGTGAGCGCTGTTCGGAAGCTCCCTGTATCCGCTTGACCTGTCCCTGCCAGTTCTAATGCAGTACCGTGATCCACCGAGGTTCTTATAAAAGGTAGACCAAGAGTAATGTTTACTGAACGACCAAAGCCTTTGTATTTCAAAACTGGCAATACTTGATCGTGGTACATGCCTAAAACAGCATCAGCATCGTTTAAATACTTTTCATTGAAAATGGTGTCTGCCGGTAATGGACCGATCAGATTGATTCCTTTTTCTTGTCGAATCTTTTCCAATGTTGGAGTGATGGTCTCGATCTCTTCGCGACCCAAACAGCCATCTTCTCCCGCATGTGGATTTAGCCCGCAAACATAGATGTTTGGTTGGGAGATGGCAAATTTTTCTACAAGATCTTTGTGAAGAATATCGATGATTTTTTCTAATCGCTCTTCCGTGACGGCTTTAGATACGTAAGCCAAAGGAATATGCGTTGTTACTAGAGCAACTCGCAGCCCTTCGGTGGCTAGCATCATCACGACCAACGGTGTGTTGGACTTCTCGGCGAAGAATTCAGTATGCCCACTGAACGCAACACCAGAGCGATTGATCACCCCCTTATGTACAGGGCCGGTGACAATAGCATCAAATTCATCATTCATACAGCCCAAAGCGGCTCTTTCTAGTGTTTTTAACACGTAGTGGCCGTTGGCTTCATTGAGTTGACCCGCGATGACATTTTCTGCCATTTCGATATGGTCAACGATCAATGTGCCTGCTTTTTGTGCCTTTGGCGCTTCTTCTGGATTGTAATCAGTCAGTTGAACATCAATGCCAAGCAAGTTGGCACGTTCCAACAGCATATTTTTGTCTGCGCAGACGACGATTTGGTGTGCCCAGTCTTCCTTAGACAGAGCCAGTACCAAATCCGGGCCGATACCCGCAGGTTCCCCTGCGGTCACGACGATTCTGCGAATCGAATTAGTTGCCATCATTGTCATCCACGATTTCAACGAATGCGCTTGCGCGTAGCTCTTGCATCCATGCGCCAGCTTCTTCATTAAACTTACGGTTAAATAGAATTCGGTAAGCTTTGTTCTTCATTGCTGAGTCTGTACGGTCAACTTGGCGACGGTCTAGAACTTCAACAATGTGCCAACCGTGTACCGTTTTAAAAGGTTCACTGATTGAGCCTACAGGTAGTGTTTCTACTTGGTGCTTAAATTCTGGTACGTACAAATCAGGTGTTTGGTAACCTAGCTCACCATTTTGAGCAGCTGAACCAGGATCTTGGCTGTACTGCGTTGCCAGTTGAGCAAAGGTTGCTTCACCTGCTTTGATACGGCGGATGAACTCGTTTAGCTCTTTCTGTGCACCTTCGTCACTCAAGATAACGGTTGGTTTGATCAGAATGTGGCGAGCATTTACCTCTGTTACCGCTACGGTCTCAAGACCTTTCACATCTTCTACTTTTAGGATGTGGAAGCCGATGCCGCTGCGGAATGGGCCAATGATGCTGCCTTTGTTTTGCATCTTGATCTGGTCTGCAAAGATGGTTGGCATTTCTTCTTTACGCATCCAACCCCAATCACCACCTTGTAGTGCTTTAGGACCTTTTGAGTAGGTGTATGCCATTTCAGAGAAGTCTGCACCGTCTTTTAGTTTCTTAACCAATGCATTGGCTTCTGCTTCAACTTCTGACTTGTCTTTATCGTCAGAGAAACGAAGTTGGATGTGACCAATCTTGTATTGAACTGTAGCGTTAGTTTCAGTCGCTAATTGGTCGGCAAGGCTATCGACTTCAGCTGGCAAAATGTTGATACGGCGACGAACTAGTGCATTACGCGCTTCAGAAGCAGCAATCTCTTTACGAATCTGCTCACGGAATTCTGGGTAGCTGAGACCTTCTGCTTGAACAGACGCAGCTAACTGCTCCACGCTTTGATTGTTGTTGCGAGCAATTTCTGCGATCGCTTGGTTCAGGCGGTTGTCATCAATACGAACACCGATACGCTCCGCCTCTTGGCCTTGCAATGTGTCGATGATCAGTTTCTCTACCACTTGGTCTTTCAGCACACTTGCTGAAGGGAGACTCTTGCCACTTTGGCGAGCATTAGCTTGCAGCGTTTTCATCGCGGTATTGATGTCGCTTTGTAGAATTACACCATCGTTAACGATGACTGCAACCTTATCAAGCTCTACTGGCGCTGCTGTTACACCACAAGATAGTAGGGTGGTGAATAAGAGTGATTTCCAAATTTTCATTAAAAATTCCGTCAGTAATGGTGTTTAGGCGTCTTGTTTATAGGTAAGACGCTTAATTCAATTAATTGTTCAAATAGAATGGACGACCGTATTTAATCGCGTTGTCCGAGCCATCAAGCTCTTTCGCGGCCGAATCTGCGCGTTGGTTGGTTGCAAAGCCTTGAATACCGAAGTTCACACTGATGTTGTTTTCATATTCTGGTGATGCACCATCACTGCCGATTGCTCTGTCATCCCAACCCAGTAGTTGGTTCGAGTAAGTCAGACCAAAGTACCAACAATCTGATTGGTAACGAACGCTAGCAAGCCATTCCATATCAATGTTTTCATTCAGATCGTAGTAGTACTGGCCACTTGCAGACCAGTTCGGGTTGAACTCGTATGCCGCCACGATACCTGCTTGTGAAATACCTTTACGAGTGATCGTATCTAGGTTTTCGACAATGATCGTATCTTCAATGTATTCACGCGTTACATAACGGTAGTTACCTTGAATAAAGCCACCATTAAATTGGTATTCCAACGTGCTGTTTGCAAGCTGCATCGAGCTCAAGTCGATGTCGTACTGGATACCGCCGTGGTAGAACAGGTAATCGTTGTAGTTGAAGTCAGTCTCAACCGCCCACGATGAGTAGTTTGATGTTTCATCCGGCAAGCTTGGGTTGTTACTGATCTTAGTCTTCTTATCAAAGTAATAGATCTGGCCAAACGAGACGTTCAAGCGCTCTTTGTAGTCATCATCAAAAAAGCGAGTACTCGCACCGTAGCTTAACTGGTTTGCTGAAGCAATTTTATCGATGCCACTGTATTTGCGACTGCGGAATAGGCCGTAATAGTCGGTTTGCAGCAAGGTGGTGTCGTAGTTGTAAATGTTGCTCTGATCTTCATCAGGTACATACAAGTACTGTAACTGTGGTTCTAACGTCTGTGTATAACCTTCGATCCAGCTAGTATCACGCTCTAAGTACATGCGAGCGTGCGTGCGGAACTCTGGGATTACACGTGACACGTTTTCATCCAGTGTGTTACGCAAGTCGTTATCAGTCAGGCCAGTAAGGTCTTGAGAGTAGTAAGTCGATAAGATGCGTGCTTCAGTCGTCCAATCTGCCCACGAGTTTGACAGCGGGATGGTAATACCTGGTTCGACGTGAACACGAGTTGCGTTTGGTTTTGCAGCGTCATCGGTGTCGAAGCGGCTCACTTGGCTCTTCACATCGAAGTTAACGTAGTTACCCCAAAGCGGCGTGTAGTAGTTAAGATCGAGCTGAGGAAGCAAGCGATATGGTTGGTTGTCTTCTTGGAGTAGGATTTGGAAATCACGTACTCGCAGTGACGCATCCCAGAAGTCAGAACGGTATTGAACTTCACCTTCTTGTAGCAATTGACCATCTTCGCGGTTACCAATATCAGAGTCGAGATCTCGGAAGTAGTCGATATCACTTACCTTGGAGTAATCAAGACTGACAACCCATTGTTTATTGATAATACCATCATGTTTGAACTGGTAACCCCAGCGCGATTCGTCTTGGTAACGTTTATCGCTGCCCATGTATTCGCCTTTGAGCTCACCGTCACCCCAACCATTGGTTAAGTATCGGAAGTCAGTATCTAGCTTAGTACCACGCTTTTGCATGTACAGAGGCGTAATTGTCATGTCGTATTGAGGGGCGATGTTCCAGTAGAACGGAATTTCAACTTCCATACCATCACTTGAACCGTACGACATAGAAGGGAAGAGGAAACCTGTTTTACGCGTATCGCCAATTGGCATGGTCAAATAAGGCACGTAGAACACTGGCACATCCAACACCTCAAAACGAGGGTGGTGCAGAGTTGCGGTTTCTTCGTCTTGATCAACATCGATTCCTGATGCCACTAATCGCCAAGAGTTATCGCCTTGTGGGCAAGAGGTAATTGAACCATCTTCTAGTTCATAAACAGATTGGCCCGTGCGTGCAATGTACGCGGCAGTACCTCGACCTTGTTGGCAGAGGAATTGGTAATCGGTGTTTTCTAGCGAGAAAGTATCTTGATTAATGTCGTTGGTGACGCGATCTGAGCGTGCTTTTACTTTGCCATCGTTGAAGGTTACGTTACCTTCAGCGACAACGACATTGTCTTGTTGGTGAAGCGTTACGCTATCCGCGGTGATTTTCTTCGGACCTTGCGTGACTTCTACGTTGCCAGAGTACTGAGCTTTGTCACCATTGATGGCTTGTAAGCGGTCTGCTTGTACTACGACTTCGGAGTTAAGCGCGTCCTCCTCACCACTTGTTTCGACCAAACATTGATCTGTGGTGGGCATTTCCTGCACACTATCATTGATATTCGCTTCAGCTTGAGTGGTGGGTACAAACAAGGCGGTGCTGATAGAGGCCGCTAAACATGTGCGGGAGAAATGTTGCATTGAATTGAACTTTCCTGTGTCACTACTACTCGATGGCTATAGGGCTTGTTGTACCCTCGCTTTATAGCCAAATGAATCAACTATAGTTTGCAATTATCCCAGAGCATGGATTCGCTGTGGCATAATGCCGATATAAAATAGCTGCAAAGATAAGCAGGCGAAATAGCCTGATCATAAAAAAACTAATTCCATTATCATAAAGGAAATCGTTGCGTCCGGCACTATAAGACCGCCGTCGTCGATAAAAATTCATTGATAGAGAACACATAATGCATATTTTTGGCAAAATTTTGGGTGCCTTTTTTGGCTTGTTACTCGGTGGTCCATTCGGTTTGTTGTTTGGCCTATTTATCGGTCACCAATTCGATAAAGCGCGTCGTTTAAGCCAAGCGGGGTTTTCTACCGGAGGCTTTGGTAAAGGTCCAAGCCAAGCCCAGCGCCAAGAAGAATTTTTTAAGGCTGCATTCGCAGTTATGGGACATGTGGCAAAAGCCAAAGGTCAAGTGACCAAAGAAGAGATTCAACTTGCGTCTGCAATGATGGACCGCATGAGTTTGCATGGCGATCAACGTCGTGCAGCACAAGAAGCGTTCCGTGATGGTAAAGAGAGTGATTTCCCACTTGAAGATGTATTGGTTCGCGTGAAAATCTCTTCAGCAGGGCGTTTTGACCTGTTGCAGTTCTTCTTGGAACTACAAATCTCAGCGGCGTTTGCTGATGGTTCCATCCACCCGAGTGAACGCAGTGTATTACACAAAATTGCCCGTGGTTTAGGGTTCTCTTCGGAGCAATTAGAACGTCGACTGAACATGCAAGAAGCCGCGTTTCGTTTTCAGAGCCAAGGTGGTTTCCATGGTCAGCAACAAGGGCAATATCAATCTTCAGGGGCAGGTTGGCAGCAAGCTTCACAAGCGGATCAACTGGCAGATGCCTACAAAATCCTTGATGTCTCTTCAGATGCGGACGGCAAAACGGTCAAACGTGCTTACCGTAAGTTAATGAATGAACATCACCCAGATAAATTGATGGCAAAAGGTTTGCCACCAGAGATGATGAACGTTGCGAAAGAGAAATCTCAAGAGATTCAAAACGCTTACGATCTGATTAAGAAAGTCAAAGGCTTTAAGTAGTCGGACGTTTTCTATCAAGTATTGGATTTAAAAAGGGCACAGAGTGCCCTTTTTTCATATCTTAGTCTTTGAGTTGCCGGTGTCTTTAGCTTTTGACCTATCATGATCCTAACGCTAATTGACCTCAAATCCCCCAGTTTAGTTGGCTTGATTCAAGTCCCAATCGTATTCGTATTTCACTTTGCCAGAGAAATTTTTGTATTGCGGTGCGTACTTTGCGATGTGGTTGAAGACTTGTTTTTCTCCACCAAAGTCCGTTGCAAACCAATCATAAATAGAAGACAGCTGTGCCGTGTTACCTTGGATAGATACGCCTTTGCTGCTGTTGATAAATGTTTTAGCTGCACTATCCAGTAGAACTTGCGTGTTTTCAGCAGTGAATGCTTGAGACTGCAGATTAGGGCATCCTAGGCTGGCACAGTTAACTGCGTAATGTGTTCTCGGGTCATTCCAAATTGGACGTAAAATGCGATGTTCAATATCGTTTAAAGTCAGATCTTTCCCGTTGACCACGACCACATCATCCCCCCAAGGGCCAAAGCTAAATAGCCCACCAAGTTTGGTAATCGATTCGACAGGATAGTTATCTAGGATTAAGTCTACAGTGATGGCGTTGTAAAGGTTTACCCAGTAGGCGTATTGCTCCGCTTGGTTGTATTGTCGAGGATCGAGTTTTGCCAAACGTTGGATGTATTGTTTCAGCTTAGTTTTATCGGCCGAGGTGACTTGGCTGTAACGAAACAAGCTATTCTCGCCTTGCTCAACTAAATAAGCATCGAGCAAGTGCTGCCAATCTTGATGAGAGATTTGACTTTGATTGGCTTGATTCGATTGTTTCCAATACGGCCATAAGTCGGATTTAGGTGCGGCAAATGTCGAGAAAGAAACGAGCGCACACAAGAGTAATAACAGACGTTTCATAGAGATACCTTTGGGTTAAAACCTTCTTGATATTGTAGACCTGCATAAGGCGAAGTTTCTTTCTTGAGGCAATGAAAATAAAAGAAAAAAGGCTGGCATAAGCCAACCTTTTGTTTGTTTAAATTGCGATTTTAATTAGCTTAGGAAGCTTGGGATATTCGCTTCGTACTCGGCAATCTTATCTTCGTGTTGAAGGGTAAGGCCGATATTGTCCAAACCGTTTAGCAGGCAGTGACGACGGAATGAGTCGATTTCAAAGCTGTACTCTTTGCCGTTGGCGCGAACCACATTCGCTTCTAGGTCGACCTCGATTTCTGCGCCTTCATTCGCCTCAACAAACTGGAAGATTTCATCCACTTCTTGCTCAGTCAAACGAACTGGCACCATTTGGTTGTTGATCGAGTTACCGTAAAAAATATCGGCAAAGCTTGGTGCGATCATCGCTCTGATGCCGTAATCCGCTAGTGCCCACGGTGCGTGCTCACGAGAAGAACCACAACCAAAGTTTTCACGCGCTAGCAAGATAGAAGCGCCTTGGTAGCGCGGAGCGTTCATCACGAACTCAGGGTTCGGTTGTTCGCCAGCATCATCTAGGAAGCGCCAGTCATGGAATAGGTGCTTACCAAACCCTAGGCGAGAGACCTTTTGTAGGAACTGCTTTGGAATGATGGCATCAGTATCTACGTTCGCTGCATCTAGAGGAACAACTAAGCCTGTGTGTTGTTTAAAACCTGACATTTGTTCTCTCCTTAACCTAATCCAACTCACGAATATCAACAAAGTGACCAGCAATTGCTGCTGCCGCTGCCATAGCAGGGCTAACCAAGTGGGTACGACCATCACGACCTTGGCGACCTTCAAAGTTACGGTTTGAAGTAGACGCACAACGTTCATGTGGACCCAAACGGTCGTTGTTCATTGCTAGACACATTGAACAACCTGGTAGGCGCCACTCAAAGCCCGCTTCCTTAAAGATAACGTCCAAACCTTCCGCTTCTGCCTGCGCTTTTACTTGCTCAGAGCCTGGAACGATTAGTGCTTGAACGTGAGACGCGACTTTGCGACCTTTCGCTACTTCAGCGGCTGCGCGCATGTCTTCGATACGTGAGTTAGTACAAGAACCAACAAAGACTTTATCGACGTTGTAATCAGACAATGACTTGCCTGCCTCTAGCCCCATGTAAGCCAACGCTTTTTCTGCAGAGGCTTTTTCTACTGGATCGGCAAAGCTTTCTGGTGCTGGGATCGGTTGATCTACCGCGATAACTTGGCCTGGGTTAGTTCCCCAAGTGACTTGTGGTTTAATGTCTGCTGCGTTTAGCGTCACAACCGCATCAAACTGAGCATCATCGTCAGTTTTTAATGTCTTCCAGTATTCTACTGCTGCATCAAAGTCCGTACCTTGAGGTGAGAATTTACGGCCTTTGATGTATTCGAATGTGGTTTCATCTGGTGCAATCAAACCGGCTTTCGCACCTAGCTCAATTGCCATGTTACATACGGTCATACGGCCTTCCATTGAAAGGTCGGTGATCGCCTCACCAGAGAATTCAACCACGTAGCCTGTACCGCCAGCTGCTGTAGTTTCACCGATGATCGCTAGCACGATATCTTTAGCGGTGATACCCGGAGCCACTTTGCCTTTCACTTCGATCTTCATCGTTTTAGCGCGTGCTTGTTTTAGCGTTTGAGTCGCTAATACGTGCTCAACTTCTGATGTACCAATACCAAAAGCTAGAGAGCCGAATGCACCGTGTGTAGCCGTGTGCGAGTCACCACAAACGATGGTCATACCCGGTAGGGTAATACCAAGCTCTGGGCCCATAACGTGCACAATACCTTGGTATTTATGGTTGATGTCGTAAAGCGTAACGCCAAACTCTTCACAGTTTTTCGATAGCGTCTCCATTTGGATACGAGCCATCTCACCGGATGCGTTAATGTCTTTGGTGGTTGTCGAAACGTTGTGGTCCATGGTGGCAAAAGTTTTGCTGACCTGACGCACTTTGCGACCTTTTTCACGCAAGCCGTCAAATGCTTGCGGAGATGTCACTTCATGTACCAAGTGACGGTCGATGTACAAGATTGGGTTTTCCCCTTCTGCTGCGACGGCAACGTGTGCGTCGTAGACTTTTTCGTATAGTGTTTTGCCCATTGTTTGCTATCTCGTGTATAGCTCCCGACAACGGCTCATCAGGAGCAAATAATTATTATCAAATCGTGCTGTATTAAGAGTTTAAGATGTACTCAGCGATCTTATCGCCCATCTCAGACGTCGAAAGTGCTGGGTTGTCACCAGCAAGGTCACCCGTTAGCTCACCCGCTGATAGCGCTTTTGAAACTGCCGTTTCGATGTCTTGTGCCGCCTTTTCTTCACCTAGGCTGTAACGCAACATCAGTGCAGCAGATAGGATTTGTGCCACAGGGTTAGCGATGTTCTTACCTGCGATATCTGGTGCACTACCGCCTGCTGGCTCGTACAGACCGAATTTGCTTTCGTTTAGGCTTGCTGATGGCAACATGCCCATAGAGCCTGTGATCATCGCGCACTCATCAGAAATGATGTCGCCGAAGATGTTTGAACATAGCATTACGTCGAACTGAGCTGGGTCTTTGATAAGCTGCATAGTCGCGTTATCAATGTACATGTGTGATAGCTCGACGTCTGGGTAGTCTTGTGCGATTTCTTCGACCACTTCACGCCATAAGATAGAACTTTGTAGAACGTTCGCTTTGTCGATAGAGCACACTTTCTTGCGACGTAGACGAGCAGACTCAAAAGCGATTTTTGCAATACGTTCGATTTCGTAACGGTGGTACACCTCAGTGTCGAACGCTTTCTCTGTTGGACCTTCACCTTCACGACCTTTTGGTTGGCCGAAGTAGATGCCGCCCGTCAGTTCACGAACAACAACGATGTCAAAGCCACGACCTGAGATGTCTGCACGTAGTGGTGAGAAAGCTTCAAGGCCTGAGTGGATTTGCGCTGGGCGTAGGTTACAAAATAGTTGGAAGTGTTTACGTAGCGGCAGTAGGGCACCGCGCTCAGGCTGATCGTTTGGTGGTAAGTGCTCCCACTTAGGGCCGCCAACTGAACCGAATAGGACTGCATCAGACTCTTCACACGCTTTTACTGTGCTTTCTGGAAGTGGACAGCCGTGATTATCGATCGCGATACCACCTACATCGTGCTCGTCACGCTCAAACGCAATGCCGTGTTTCTTCTCGATTGCATCTAGCACCTTGTGTGCTTGCGCCATTACTTCTGGGCCGATGCCGTCGCCTGGTAAAACGGCAATTTTGTATGATTTGTCTGTCATATTAATCCTTTAAATTTTCTAAATTTTTTGAGCTTGTCTAAAACGAATTTGGTTGGAGCCTGCGTTGCGGGACTCAAGCTCCTTGAATTAATGATTAAACCGTCGCAATTCTCTTTTGCTTCATCTCTTCAATCTTATCGGCACGATGAATGCTGTTGATAACGTGTAATAGCGCTTGGCCAGATGCTTCTACGATATCGGTAGAAACGCCGGTACCGTGGTACTTACGACCTTTGTAGTTGGCGATGATATCTGCTTGGCCCAGGCCATCTTCACCTTCGCCTTTTGCCGTTAGGTCGAACTTGTCTAGGACGATCTCGTAACCTGTCACGCGGTAGATACATTGGTATAGCGCATCAACCGGACCATTACCGACGGCAGCTTCACACATTTCTTCATCGCCACATTGCATTTTGACGCTGGTGGTTGCCATTACGCTGCCAGATTGCACGCTTAGGTAGTTCAACTTGTAGAAGTCGTCTTCTTCACGCAAATTCGAGAAGTGCATTAGCGCTTCTAGATCGTAGTCGAACACCTGACCTTTGCGGTCAGCAAGTTTCAAGAAGTCCTCGTACAACGCATCTAGGTTATACTCTTCTTCTTTGTAGCCCATCGCGTCCATGTGACTCTTAACCGCTGCGCGGCCACTGCGACTGGTTAGGTTCAATGCTTGGTTCTTAAGGCCAATCGACTCAGGCGTCATGATCTCGTAAGTGTTCTTGTTCTTTAACATGCCATCTTGGTGAATACCGGAAGAGTGGCTGAACGCGTTAGCACCAACGATCGCTTTGTTGCTTTGGATTGGCATGTTACATAGCTGACTCACCAACTTGCTGGTACGGTGGATTTCGTCGTGTTTTAGACCCGTACGCACGCCCATGAATTCTTGGCGCGTTTTTAGGATCATCGCGATTTCTTCTAGAGAGCAGTTACCTGCACGCTCACCGATACCGTTAATGGTACCTTCTACTTGTCGAGCGCCTGCTTGAACCGCTGCGATAGAGTTCGCAACAGACATGCCCAAGTCATCGTGACAGTGAACAGAAATGATCGCTTTGTCGATGTTTGGTACACGGTTGAATAGGGTTTCAATGATGCCACCAAACTCGCTTGGTACGGTGTAGCCAACGGTGTCTGGAATGTTGATGGTGCTTGCGCCAGCATCGATGGCCGCTTCGACCATACGACATAGGTTGTCGATTGGCGTGCGACCTGCATCTTCACAAGAAAACTCAACGTCGTCCGTGTAATTACGTGCGTGTCTTACGGCTTTCACGCCCATTTCTACAACATCGTCGTAGCTGCGGCGCAGTTTGTCTTGAACGTGGACAGTAGAGGTAGAAATGAAGGTGTGGATTCGGAATGCATCTGCGACTTTTAGCGCTTCAGCGGCAGCATCGATATCTTTCGCAACGGCACGCGAAAGGGCACAAACTCGACTGTTTTTAATGTGTTTTGCAATAGTTTGTACGGATTCGAAATCGCCAGGAGAAGAAACAGGAAAACCCGCTTCGATAACATCAACGCCTAGCCTTTCCAGCGCATAGGCAATTTGCAGTTTTTCTTTAACCGTCAAGCTTGCTGACAACGCTTGTTCGCCATCACGCAATGTGGTGTCGAATATAATGACCTGATCGTTCATGTTTGCTTCCTTCATGATTTCTGCACTTTTCGTGCAATTTAATCGTTTACTTCCGGTATTTAGATATAAAAAAACCCGCATTTGCATGCGGGTTTCTTAGAAATTGGTGTGGTTATTTTTCTTCCACAGCCTACCCGCGCGAATTGGTCACGATCAGGAGGAGGCTAAGTAGGATAGAAAAACGTGCTGACATAGTTGTTAAGCATTCCACAAAATTAAGTTAACAAATTAGTACCGCACTCAATGGAACACGTCAACCCTAAAGTCGATTTTTTATTCATATCGGATGAGTATGACAATAAATAAGTGAGAAGTGATATTTTTGTTGAATGAGTATTTTTGGAGATATATGCGTTACGAAGGTTGTTACGAGGGTAAAGGGTACACGGCTGGGAAAGTTCTTTCCTATTTTATACCGCACGCTTTGCGAGGTATCACACAAAGGGGTCAATTGGTTGGCATAATTCCATCAGAGCGTTTTATAGTAGAGCGGATGCATTTATAGAGTTTCAAAGTAAATAGGTCAGGGATTAATGGATTTAGCAAAACAATTTGGACGTTCTGCGCTGGCAATCGCTGTGGTTTCTTTATCTGGGTGCCAACTGTTGCAGTTTGGTTCTCAGCCCCATACGGTTTCTTCTGTGATGATGGATGATCATGCTGAAAGCGTTATGGTAATCAATCAACAGATGGATCAGTACCTGAGTGAAGATGGACGAGCATCATTTCTGAATCAGATGCTGGTGGCGTTGGAGTCTGACAACCGTAACAAGTTCAAAGGCAAAGACCCCGATACATATTCATGGTGGAAGATCCGAGTTCAGCCTAACCAATGGAAAGAGGCGGAAGTCAGTCGCCCAATCGTCGACGGAGTGGACACCTCCAAAACACTGGAGTTTATGGATGTGTCATACCGCTCTAAAGCCACACTGAATTTACGCTCAAAGCCAAGCTTAGACGGAGAAAAGCTCGGGGAGCTAAATAAGGATGAAGAGTTTAATGCGATTGCAAAAGTTGAGGGTGAACCTTGGCTGTTAGTCGAGCAAAAGGGCATGGTTCGAGGTTATGTTCATAAAGACTATGCGCGTATCAACGAGGTCAATCACGATATTCTCTCTATTAAACCAAACCCTTTACTATGTGGTGATGAACCTGCGCCAGTAGAGCCGGCCGAAAGTGAGCTGTTCGGTAACTACACTTGCCGTGATTTGAGTTATGAGCTGACGAAAGACGGTCATATAACTGCGGGTTCACTCAGAGCATGCCGTAAAAAAAGAAAAGTTTGGTATATCGATGTTCCGATGGCGAGCTCGAACCAATCTTAAGTCATCGCCTCTTCTCAATTATAAAGCTCGGTCGATCATGTATTTGTCACCGAGCTTTTTAGTACCGTCTAATCATTGGTTATTTATCTCTTTCTCCTAAGCCATCACGTGTCATTAATTGTCCAAATTCTCGTCATGTAGCTGTCACTTTCTGCGCCTACTTTTCATACAAGGGCGTTGTCAAAGTATAGGGAAGTCACATGCGAGCTTTAGAGACAATTTCACAGCCAATAGCAAGCATCGCTAAATTTGATTTGGCGTTTTCTAGTGTGTGCTTACAGCACCGCTTTAACCAACAAGTTGCAAACATCAGTAAAGGTGTTTCCCACAGTGGGGATGGGCACCTTTATTTGGTGCTAGGTTTACTGGCCTGGTTCCTTGATAAGCAGCATGGGCAATGGTTTTTACTCGCAGGGCTTACCGCATTTGCGTTTGAACTGCCAATCTATTGGATGCTTAAGAACAGTTTCAAGCGTCGTCGTCCTGAAGAATTGAGTGCACTTTTACCTGCATTTATCACGCCGTCTGATCGCTATAGCTTACCCTCTGGTCACACCGCTGCCGGTTTTGTTATGGCGACCATCATCAATCACTTTTACCCAGAGCTTGGAACTTTCGCCTTTGTATGGGCGAGCTTAATTGGCACGTCACGAATTTTGCTCGGCGTGCATTTCTTTACGGACATCATTATTGGCGCCTTGTTGGGCAGCCTTTGTGGTTCTTTAGCAATTGCTATAGTAGGAGGCTAGTGGATGAAAATCCTTTACGGTGTTCAAGGTACGGGGAATGGTCACATCGCTCGGGCAAGAGCCATGAGTGAAGCATTCAAAGAGCACGATGTGCAGGTCGATTTTCTTTTTTCAGGACGTGAGCCAGAAAAGTACTTTTCCATGGAAGCATTTGGGGACTATCAGACACGTCGTGGATTCACTTTTGTGACGGAAAAAGGATCGGTGAACTACACCAAAACCGCTTTGAACAATAATCTCATTCAGTTTTTCAAAGAAGTGAAGCAGCTTGATCTTTCTTCTTATGATTTAGTCATCAATGACTTTGAACCCGTTTCGGCTTGGGCGGCTCGTAAGCAAAACAAACCTTGTATTGGGATCAGTCATCAAAATGCATTTCGCTACCCAGTACCTCTTAAAGGGGCGAGTTGGTTTGATAAATCGGTGATTGAACATTTTGCTCCTTCGCGACATCACCTAGGCTTGCATTGGTACCACTTTGATCAGCCCATCCTTCCGCCTATTGTTCATACACTTGACCATGCCTCAGGCAGTGAAGACTTTGTATTGGTGTATCTGCCGTTTGAGTCAATTGAAGACATCAGTGATTTGCTGTTTCATTTTAATCAACAGTCTTTCGTCTGTTACCACCCAAACGTGATTGAGTGTGAGCGTATCGAAAACATTGAATTGCGTCCGTTGTGTCACACCAATTTCCAATATCATTTGCAGCGTTGTAGTGGCGTGATTGCCAACGGTGGGTTTGAACTCCCTTCAGAGGCCCTGTCGCTTGGTAAGAAATTACTGCTTAAACCACTGGCGGGACAATTTGAGCAACAGAGTAATGTCGCTACGTTAGAAGATCTTGGTTTGGCGACTTCTATGGATAATCTGGATATTTCGATCGTACGTCAGTGGTTGAAGGAGCAACATGCCGAAAGCGTAAAGTATCCCGATGTAGCCAAAGCCATCGCGAGTTGGGTATTACAGGGTGCATGGGACGCGCCGGAGAAGCTTTCTGAACAACTTTGGGAACAAGTGGATTTTCCAAGTTATGTAGCCAATATTTAACTCTCACCTCATATTTCTCTTGCAGTCATTCATGACCTGATTGGCTGCATTTTTATGCCCTCAAAATCATTTCTATTCACTGCGATTTTGCTGCCTCTTTAACTGATTTGTGTGTTTTGTGAACGGAACTATTGATGCTGGTTTTTGAAGTGAAATGGAAACAATAATTTCCGCAAATGGATTGTATAACCCCTGTAGATTGTCATTAACGTGCTAAATAGGTTGTCAGAAATCTCTGATTTAGTTGTTTTATACTTTTTTATGTTTTTCTTAACGTTATGATAAATATGGATTAAATACCTAATTGGCTAAAATTTAATGATTAAATATCAATCTAGTTGCGAAACCTTGATTGATTAGTTGATAGTACAGTTCAAGCCGGATACATCCGGACGATAAATATAATACAAATTCGGTTTTCTATTCCTTCAAAAATGATTTGAATCCAGCCACGGTCGTTTGTGCGCAAAGGGATTCTATTCGTTAAGAATTCATTGAACCAAGTTGACGATTACATAAGAGGCGCACTCCATGTTAGATAAAAAAGACGCGATGAGCGCAATTGCTAGCTACCGTATGGAAAGCACATTGCGTGGTGTAGATTTAAACCTATTGACTGTATTTGATGCTGTGATGCAAGAGCAAAATATCACTCGTGCAGCACACAACCTAGGCATGTCTCAACCAGCGGTAAGTAACGCGGTTGCTCGCCTAAAAGTAATGTTTAATGATGAGCTATTCATGCGTCAGGGGCGTGGTATTCAACCAACTCAACGCGCTCGTCAACTGTTTGGCCCAATCCGCCAAGCACTACAGCTTATTCGCAACGAACTACCAAGCTCAGTATTCCAACCTGAGTCTTCAACTCGTCTATTTAAGCTAGCGATTTGTAGCCCATGTGACATGCGTTTTGCACCTCGCATCATGGCTAACGTCAATGAGCAAGCGCCAAGCGTACAGCTTCACCTAGATGCGGAATTTGATCGTCTTCTTTCTGAGCGCATGCGCTACCAAGAAATCGACTTCGTAATCGACTACGCTCGTTTCGATGACCAAGGTTTCTCAAGCACTGAAATCTTCAAAGATGAGCTAGTTGTGATTGCATCTAAGACACACCCTCGCATCCAAGGTGGTGTATCTGCAGAGCAACTGATCAACGAGAAACACGCGAAACTATCACGTGTACATGGTCAACGTAGCTTCTCTGAGCAAGCTTACCGTGAGCTTGATTGCCAAGCGGCATACGAAGGTTCAAGCCTAAGCAACCTACTATACGTAGTAAGCCAGTCTGAGCTTGTGACTATCGCACCACGTTGGATGGCTGAAAACGCAGTAAACAGCGATCAGCTACAAATCCTAGATTTCCCATTTGAAAATAAAGAAATCAGCGGCTACCTAAGCTGGCACGAATCAAGTGAGAAAGACAAAGGCCACATCTGGCTACGTGATCAACTAATGATCACTTGTGGTGAAGTTGTAGCGCTTAAATAAGCCTAACTTTTAGCCTGACTAACTGGTCAGACTGGATTTGTAATCATCAATTTTTACAATTCCTTGGCCCCGAGAGATTGCCGTCTCTCGGGGTCTTTTTATATCCGCTAAATAACAGCTGAAACAGCGACTTAAGTTGATTAAACCTTCATCAGTTAAACATGAGCTATGCTCTCATTAGTGATAGTGCTCTCTTAATAATGATAAGTTTGATAATGGTCAGTTGCGTTTTTAAGCGTCGAGGTTACACTTGTGCGCTCAAATAGCTTACGCCTGTAAGCCAAAAGGTAATGTAAAGAATGGCCAAGTTAGATTTTCATATCGTTAAACGTATTCGTGAACAAATTGCGAAGGGTGGTACTCGTGTTGCGCTTAAACATAAAGTAGGCGACGCATGGCAAGGTATTACTTGGGAGCAATTTGGTCAGCAAGTGGATGCTTTGTCGCTTGCACTTTTGGCTCAAGGATTGGGCGTTCAAGATAAGATCGGTATTTTCTCAAACAACATGCCGCAGTGGACTATCGCTGACTTTGCAGCGTTGCAGTTACGTGGCGTAACCGTTCCGATCTACCCAACCAACACAGCAGCGCAGTCTGCTTACATCATCGATAATGCAGACGTAAAAGTGCTGTTTGTCGGTGAGCAACCTCAATTTGACGCAGCCGTTAGCATCTTTGACGAATGCCAGCAGCTAGAACTGATCGTTGCGATGTCGGATGACATTGAACTCGGCGAACACGCGTTTGCAATGACGTGGGATGATTTCATTGCCAAAGGTGATGATAGTCAGCAGCTCGAGTTAACTTCTCGTTTAGATCAAGCGCAAGAAGAAGACCTTCTCACGTTGATTTATACCTCTGGTACAACGGGGCAGCCAAAAGGCGTTATGTTGGATTACGCGAACATTTCGGCTCAGCTTGAAGGCCACGATGAGCGTTTAAGTTTGACTGAAGATGACGTGTCTTTGTGTTTCCTTCCGTTATCACATGTATTTGAGCGTGCTTGGACGTTCTACGTGCTCTACAAAGGCGCAACGAACTGCTACCTACAAGACACCATGCAAGTGCGTGATGCTCTGAGCGAAGTACGCCCTACAGTAATGAGTGCGGTACCTCGCTTCTACGAAAAAATCTTCTCAGCAATTCATGAGAAAGTATCACGAGCACCATTTCACCGTAAGATCATGTTCACTTGGGCCGTTAACATGGGCGCCAAGATGGCGGCTTGTCACCAAGAAGGCCGTAAACCTTCGTTGATGCTGCGTAAGTCATACGCTCTGGCGGATAAACTGGTTCTGAGCAAGCTACGTGCATTACTTGGTGGCCGCATTAACTTCATGCCATGTGGTGGTGCGAAGTTGGATGAGACCATTGGTCGTTTCTTCCATGCGATTGGCATCAACGTGAAGCTTGGTTATGGTATGACAGAAACCACGGCTACGGTTTCTTGTTGGGATGACCAGTGTTTTGACCCAAGCTCTATCGGTATGGCGATGCCAGGTGCACAAGTTAAGATCGGCGAAAACAACGAGATCTTGGTGCGTGGCCCAATGGTGATGCGTGGCTACTACAAAATGCCAGAAGAAACCGAGAAGACATTCGACGAGCACGGCTTCTTGAAGACGGGCGATGCAGGTTACATTGATGAAAATGGCAACTTGTTCATTACTGACCGTATTAAAGAGCTGATGAAGACCTCAAACGGTAAGTACATTGCGCCTCAAGTTGTCGAAGGTGCGATCGGTAAAGATCATTTCATCGAGCAAATCGCGGTTATTGCCGATACTCGTAAGTTTGTATCAGCGCTTATTGTTCCGTGTTATGACTCGCTAGAAGAGTACGCGAAAGAGCTGAACATCAAGTATCACGATCGTGTGGAATTGATCAAACACCACCAAATCGTTGAGATGCTTGAAAAGCGCGTTAATGACCTGCAAAAAGAACTGGCTAAGTTTGAACAAGTTAAGAAATTCAAACTGTTACCAAAAGCGTTCTCGATGGATGATGGTGAGTTGACCCCAACGCAAAAACTTCGTCGTAAAGTCATTAATGACAAATACCAAGATGAAATCGAAGAAATGTACAACGAAAAGTCAGATAAAAAGTAACTTAAGCTGACTTAGATTTCAGATTGATGAAATTATCCCCAGTTGCCTAATATTGTGCTGCTGGGGATTTTTTATGACTGTCTTTCACACTTCTTTCCCCTTGATAAAGAGAAATAATCACTTGAAGTGGCTATTTTGAGTGAAATTATTCACTTTATTTTCTTCTTCTTTCTTTTATTGATTCCAAATTGAGCGCGCTTGATAGCGTCAAACCCTACCTTTGTTCTGATTGACAGCATCTTGTTTAAAATTTGATTCAACTCTCATTAGACCCGTTGATAATAAAACGTTACATTTGTTGTGTTACCTTGCGTTTTGTTATGACAGACGCAAGACATAGCTGAAAAAGTGGAAGTATTTCTATTAGGCTACGAATAAGACCTAGACTATGTAAAACCAGACCAAACCGTTGGCCTTACGGTGAGGAAAACTGGTAAGGAGAGCAATTATGACAGCAATGTTGTCAGGCGCAGAGATGGTTGTGCAATCTCTGATCGAAGAGAGCGTAGAACAAATCTTTGGTTACCCAGGCGGTTCCGTTTTAGATATCTACGATGCCCTGCACGCCAAAACAGACCAAATCAAACACGTATTAGTAAGACACGAGCAAGCTGCTACGCATATGGCAGATGGTTATGCTCGAGCAACGGGTAAGCCGGGTGTGGTACTAGTATGTTCGGGTCCAGGTGCAACCAACACCATCACAGGTATTGCTACGGCGTACATGGACTCAATCCCAATGATCGTTATCTCTGGTAACGTACCAAACAATCTCATCGGTAATGATGCATTCCAAGAGTGTGACATCGTGGGTGTATCTCGCCCAGTGGTGAAACACAGCTTCTTAGTTAAGAAAGCGGAAGACATTCCAGAGACGATCAAAAAAGCGTTTTATATCTCAACGACTGGCCGACCAGGCCCGGTTGTGATTGATTTGCCAAAGGATATCCTTAATCCGCAAATCAAGCTCCCTTACGAGTATCCGGAAAGCATTTCAATGCGTTCCTACAAGCCAACGACGTCTGGCCACAAAGGCCAAATCAAGAAAGCACTTAAAGCTTTGCTTGAGGCGAAGAAGCCTGTTTTGTACATCGGTGGCGGTGCGGTCATTTCGGGTGCTCATGAGCATATTCAAGCGCTATCAGACGAATTGAATCTACCCGTTGTGAGCACTTTGATGGGCTTGGGGGCATTCCCGGGCACACACAAAAACTCTCTAGGTATGCTCGGGATGCACGGTACATATGAAGCCAATATGGCGATGCATGAAGCTGACCTTATCTTCGGTATTGGTGTTCGTTTTGATGACCGTACAACCAACAACCTTGAGAAGTACTGCCCTAACGCGAAAGTCATGCACATCGACATCGATCCATCTTCAATCTCTAAAAACGTGAAAGTGGATCTGCCTATTGTAGGCTCAGCCGATAAAGTGCTAGCGACCATGGTTGGCTTGCTGAATGAGCAAAGCAGTAGCAATGACCAAGAAGCAATTGGTCAATGGTGGGACGACATTCAAGTTTGGCGTGAACGTAACTGTCTTGCATACGAAACGTCGCCTGAACGTATCAAGCCTCAACAGGTTATTGAGACACTGCATAAACTGACCAACGGTGATGCTTATGTGGCATCGGATGTAGGTCAGCACCAAATGTTCGCTGCGCTTTACTACCCATTTAATAAGCCACGCCGTTGGATTAATTCTGGTGGTCTCGGCACGATGGGCTTCGGTCTGCCTGCTGGTATGGGTGTGAAGTTCGCGATGCCAGAAGAAGAAGTGGTGGTTGTCACTGGTGACGGCAGTATTCAGATGAACATCCAAGAACTGTCGACAGCAATGCAATACGACATTCCAGTGAAGATCATCAACTTGAACAACCGATTCCTAGGCATGGTAAAACAGTGGCAAGACATTATTTACCAAGGCCGTCACTCTAACTCATACATGAGTTCTGTTCCTGATTTTGCAGCGATTGCGGAAGCTTATGGTCACGTCGGTATTCGTATTGAAACGCCAGATCAGCTTGAAGCGGGTCTACAAAAAGCGTTAGATATGAAAGATCGTCTGGTGTTTGTTGACATCAACGTAGACGAAACCGAACACGTATACCCAATGCAGATCAAAGGCGAGGGTATGGACAAGATGTGGCTAAGCAAAACGGAGCGTACTTAATATGAGACACATTATTTCTTTGTTAATGGAAAACCAACCTGGTGCGCTGTCTCGAGTTGTTGGTCTGTTTTCTCAGCGTGGTTACAACATCGAGTCTCTGAACGTTTCACCAACCGATGATGAGACGCTATCACGCTTAAACATCACGACGAACTCGGATGAAATGCAGCTTGAGCAAATCCAAAAGCAGTTGCACAAACTGATTGATGTACTGAAAGTGCAAGAAGTGACAGAGTTTGATCACATCGAACGTGAGTTGATGATGGTGAAGGTTAAAGCGAGCGGTTTTGCGCGTGCAGAAGTAAAACGTACGGCGGATATCTTCCGTGGCCAGATTGTTGATGTCACAGCTGCTCAATATACGGTTCAACTTGCAGGCACGAGTGAAAAGCTGGATGCGTTTATCCAAGCTATCTCTGAAGTTACCGAAGTGGTTGAAGTAGCCCGAAGTGGTGTGGTTGGTGTGGCACGTGGAGAGCGTTGCCTCAAACCGTAATTACACTGAATGCATTTAAGAAAAGCCATCGTTCATCGATGGCTTTTTGTTTAGAAAATAACAATTAATGATATAATTGCTGCTTTCGTAAACAAATTGGGTAGTAGAACGCGTGAAAGTAAGGAAGTTGGTCAGCGCTTTGCTGGCAACCACGCTATTTTTTAGCGCGCTCATCTCTATCTACTACTACCAGAAATACCAGACTCTGTTAGCGGCTAATGTAGAAAATACGGCGAAAGAAGCCCTTCATCAACTGGCTTACTCAGAGCGTGAATACAACAACGTTCAAGACCAAATCTCTTCCATCAGTGACCTGCTCGGTCATAGCCAAAGCCTTTATGACTACCTGCGCCACCCAAACCCCAAGAATCTCGCCATTTTAGAAGAGGTGTGGAGTTCTGTTGCGGTTAACCAGAAATGGTATCGACAGATTCGCTTCCTTAACGTTAATGGGCAAGAGAATGTCAGAATCAACTACGACTTTAAAACTGGCACCGCAGCTGCCGCTCGTACTCTGCAAGACAAATCCGATCGCGAGTATTTCCAATATGCTCAGAATTTAAAAAATGACCAAATAGGTTCTTGGGGGATTGAACTCGAGCAAGAGAACGGCAATCTCGTTTATCCGTACAGCCCTTCTGTTCGCATTATGATGCCAGTGGCTATGGATGATATTCGTGAAGGCTATTTGATCCTCAATATCGACGTAAAATACCTTTCTTCTCGTTTGAATTATTCCCCAGTCAGAGATTTCAACATCGAGCTGATAAACCAATCGGGTTATTACGCAGCAAGCTCTCACAGCGACAAGCTGTACGGCGATATTATCCCAGATCGTGCTCGATTTAACTTTGGTTTGCTCCATCCTGATATCTGGCAAAACATAGGCTCACAGAAGATGGGCTATAAGTATGATGGTAAACACCTGATTGCCTTCAATACGATTGAATTTGTGCCGGGTGAACCTCTTCACTTGCTCATTGACCTCTCTCAAGAGCAATTGTTGGAGCGAGCTGACCGAGATATTGATGACTTAGTCCAAGAAGCCTTCTTTGTGCTGAGTTTAATGTTGGTGTTTGCTCTGCCTATCACTTCGTTGGCACTGCATTATCGTCGTCATAGCATTGAATCTAAACTTGCCCGCGCCGCATTGGATGGCATGACGGCTGTGATGATTTCGGACACGTCACATCGAATCATGATGGTGAACCAAGAGTTTGAAAACATGATGGGCTATAGCTCTTCGCGATTGCGTGGTTGGAATGCACATAACCTAATCTTCATTCCTGAAGACATCGAAGAGATTCTGGCGATTTGGAATAAGCTTGGTATCGAGCAAGTGTGGGAGGGGGAAGTGCGTTGTCGCACTAAGCTCAACCACGTATTTACCGCTATCATGCGTATTCAAGCCATCATGGCGAAGTCTGGCAAAGTTAGCTACTACATTACTTCGCTGGTGGATATTTCTGAGCGTAAAGAGCTAGAAGAGAAACTGCGTAACTTGAGTGAGAAAGACGGCTTAACCAGCTTATGGAATCGTCGTAAGTTTGAAGAGCAGCTTGCGCAATATGCCAACATGGTTGAACGTTATCCGGATACGCCAACGACTTGTCTTGCACTGTTTGATATCGACCACTTCAAACGCATTAATGATGAAATGGGCCATGATGAGGGTGATAAAGTGATTTGCGGCGTGGCAGACACGTTGTCGAATGGGGTAAGAAATACCGACTTTGTTGCTCGTGTCGGCGGAGAAGAATTTGCCGTGATCATGCCACATACGACGACGCAAGAAGCGGAAGTGGTATTGAATCGACTTCGAGTTGCCGTAGAGTTAAACAGTGAAAAAGCAGTGACAGTGAGTGTGGGTTACAGTGATCTCACTGGAGACCGAACACGCAGCTATAAGTGTGCAGATATCGCCCTGTACGAATCAAAGAGTGCAGGGCGTAACCGAGTGTCGATTTGTCACAGTTTCGATGACATTGCTTAGAGGCTGTCGCGGTAAACAGATAGGCAGAAGCTTTTCTACAAAACAAAAAATCGGGATAACCCCGATTTTTTTCTGTTCGCTGCTGAACCGAATTAAGCGGTTTCTAGCTCTAACGCTGTTTCGATGCGTTGCATTGAGCTCAACAAGTGCTTATCAAGTAAGTCCATTGCTTCTTCGCTGTTCTTCGCAAGAACAAGCTTCATGATCATCTCGTGCTCATCAATGTTGAATAGTGCGTCTTGTTCTGAGTTTAACGTTTGCATTGCAAAGTAACGATAACGCTTGATCTGGTTAATCAGGTCACTAAAGAACTCAAACATGTTCTTTGAATCCGCGCCTTCAAGCAGAGAAACATGGAACTGGTGATGACGCTCTTCCCACTCTTGCCAGCAGAAAGTTTCATCAAAGTTCAGACGAGATAGCTTGTGGTAAGAAGTCAGTACATCCAACTCCCAGCTTTCATCACCCGCCAAGATTGCTTTCTTAAGCAATACAGAAGAAACCACACGAAGGCTTTCGTATAGATCGTTCAATTCTTTTTTGCACACGGGTGCAACCCAACAGCCTTTTTGTGGCTCAAGCTTTACATACTTGCTCCAAGACAGTTGCACAAGGGCTTCGCGGATAGGTGATGCACCAACGTTGTATTTCTCTTTCAGGTCAGCAACCACAAGCTTTTGGTCTGGTTTTAGAGCACCTGTCAGGATGTCCTGGCAGATCATTTTTGCAACTTTATCGGTTAGGGTAGGACTAGACACAAGCAACCTCATGAAATTTTATTATCGTGACGACAACTAAACAGTACGTAGTTCTGTTGTGGTTGATAATACAGCGTACTGATTATGAGGGCAAGATAAAATATATAAAAAAAGAGGGCCGAAGCCCTCTTTTTTATTGAACTGATGATTGAATACGTCAGTCTTATAGAACGTGTACAGAAGCAGTGTTCGTTGTACCTGAAGCTACTAGAGCACCAGAAACCATAACAACGATGTCGCCTTTGTTACCTAGACCAGATTCTAGAGCAAGTTCTTTACCTGCTACGTAGAACGCGTCTGTGTTCGCGATAGAGTCAACAACTACTGGAGTAACACCTTTAGTTAGAACTAGCTGTGCAGCAGTCTTAGTGTTAGTAGTTAGTGCTAGGATGTTTGCAGTTGGGAAGTACTTACGTACTGAACGTGCAGACTTACCACCTTCAGTTGCAACAACGATAAGTGGAGCAGCTAGTTTCTCAGCTGTGTCTACTGCGCCTTTACATACTGCTTCAGTGATGCGTAGACGTGGGCTGTCTAGACGAGAACCTAGCTCAGCTTTTAGAGCTGAATCAGTGCGGTTCGCGATTTGAGCCATGATAGTTACCGCTTCAACTGGGTACTTACCTTTAGCAGTTTCACCAGAAAGCATTACTGCGTCAGTACCGTCCATTACCGCGTTAGCAACGTCGCCTGCTTCCGCACGAGTAGGACGTGGGTTGTTGATCATAGAATCAAGCATTTGAGTTGCAGTGATAACCATCTTACGTGCACGGTTACACTTCTCGATCATCATTTTCTGAGCGAAGATTACTTCTTCAGCTGGGATTTCAACACCTAGGTCACCACGAGCAACCATGATGCCGTCAGAAAGCTCTAGGATCTCGTCGAAGTTATCAACACCTTCTTGGTTTTCGATCTTAGAGATGATGTGGATGTTCTCGCCGCCGTTTGCAGCAAGTACTTCACGGATTTCTTGAACGTCAGAAGCTTTACGGATGAAAGAAGCAGCTACGAAGTCAACGCCTTGCTCACAACCGAATTTAAGGTCGTTCTTATCTTTTTCAGATAGTGCAGGTAGGTTTACAGAAACGCCAGGAAGGTTAACACCTTTGTTTTCGCCTAGAGCACCGTTGTTAAGAACTTTACACTTAACTTCAGTTTCAGAAGTTGCAAGAACTTCCATTTCGATTAGACCGTCGTCTACTAGGATAGTGTTACCAACGTTTAGGTCGTTAGCAAAACCAGCGTAGGTTACTGCAACTTTGTCTTTGTTACCTACAACTGAGATGTCAGTTGTGAAAGTGAATTCTTGACCAGCTACTAGATCAACGTCGTTGCCGTCTTCTAGTTTGATAGTGCGGATTTCTGGACCTTTAGTGTCTAGAAGGATTGCAAGTTGTTTGCCTGTAGCTTCCATTACTTGGCGGAAGTTCGCGATACGAGTGCCGTGCTCTGCGTAGTCACCGTGAGAGAAGTTAAGACGCATAACGTTCATGCCAGCGTTTACTAGTTCAGTTAGCTTCTCTACAGATTCAGTTTTAGGGCCAATCGTACATACGATTTTGGTCTTTTTCATGGAAGATACTCTCCGGTAAGTATAGTTACAATTTGAAAGTCGGTTGTTTACTCTGAAGTTAGGGCGCTTTGATGACATTTAGTGCCTGCCACCCACCGATTTTCCGCCACATTATTGGAACTTCAGATTCTGAAAGTCTTTCACCAAGTTTAGTCATTTTATGACTAAAAGATCGGCGATTATGGTTACCTTTTTGTGACTAATCCCACTTTATATGCAGAAAGTTGCAAAAAAATAACCGTCAATTCTGTAATTTTTTTTCTTTTCGGTGGCGAATTCTACCACCGAATGAATCCAATATCACTGTTTAAGAATTGTCTTAGGACAAGGTTTTATCGAGAAATATTAATTTTTTGGATCGAAATAAATGGACTTAAAAGTTTCGTTTTGACTATAATAAATTTCAAACCGAAACTTAAAATCAAAATTTAAATGTCGAAACGAAACACTCAACTAAGAAGACACGCCATTTCTAACCTAGTAAATGAGCTTGGGGAAGTTAGCGTAGATGAGCTAGCGCAGAAATTTGAAACCTCAGAGGTCACGATTAGAAAGGATTTAGCTTCTTTAGAGAAAAACGGACAACTTTTGCGCCGTTACGGTGGTGCAATTGCGATTCCAACGGAAGTTATCCATGAGGAAATGAGCCCAAATGTTTCGAGTCGAAAGTTAAGTCTGGCAAAAGCAGCGGCATCACTGATCCGAGAACATAACCGAATTGTGATCGACAGTGGCAGTACAACGGCTGCGCTGATTCAGCAATTAAACGACAAACGAGGCTTGGTTGTTATGACCAACTCATTGCATGTCGCCAATGCACTTAACGAATTAGAGAGCGAACCAACCCTGTTAATGACAGGCGGAACTTGGGATACGCACTCAGAATCCTTCCAAGGCAAAGTAGCCGAATCTGTATTAAGAGCTTACGACTTTGACCAGTTGTTTATTGGTGCTGATGGCATCGATTTAGAACGCGGTACCACCACGTTTAACGAATTAGTTGGCTTAAGTAAGGTCATGGCAGAAGTGTCTCGTGAAGTCATCGTCATGATTGAGTCAGAAAAAGTAGGACGCAAGATCCCGAACTTAGAACTCGCTTGGGACCAAATTAATGTGTTGGTTACCGATGCTGAGTTACAGCCAGAACACAAAATACAGATTGAACAACATGGCGTTAAAGTCATTTGCGCCTAATCTAATAATGTAAACAGTTTCATATTTCACTTCCCTCTGGATAAAGGCCTTTGCTTGCTGCCTCTATTTGAAATCATGGTCAGGGAAGAACAAAACTACAAACGGAGATAAACACATGTGTGGAATCGTAGGTGCAGTAGCACAACGAGATGTTGCAGAAATTTTAGTTGAAGGCCTACGTCGCTTGGAATACCGCGGTTACGACTCTGCGGGCGTTGCGATTGTTGATGGTGAGACAAACCTAACGCGTATTCGTCGTCTAGGTAAGGTACAAGAGCTGGCAGACGCAGTAGACGAAGCAAAAGTGATCGGTGGTACCGGTATCGCGCACACTCGTTGGGCAACACACGGTGAACCTTCAGAAGTGAACGCACACCCACACATGTCTGGTGACATTGCAGTGGTGCACAATGGCATCATTGAAAACCACGAAGAGCTACGTGAGCTACTTCAATCTCGCGGTTACGTATTTGAATCTCAAACGGATACTGAAGTTATCGCTCACATGGTTGAGTGGGAACTTCGCACTTCAGAAACGCTACTAGAAGCGGTACAGAAGACAGCAAAACAACTGGATGGCGCATACGGCACAGTAGCGCTGGATCGTAAAGATCCTTCACGCATCGTAGTAGCACGCTCAGGCAGCCCAATCGTCATTGGTTTTGGTGTAGGTGAAAACTTCCTTGCTTCTGACCAACTTGCGCTACTTAACGTAACACGCCGTTTCATGTACCTAGAAGAAGGTGACGTGGCAGAAATCACTCGTCGTGACGTGACTGTATTTGATTCAACAGGTGAGCGCGTAGAACGCGAAATCACAGAATCAAACGCGGAACACGACGCAGGCGATAAAGGCCAATACCGCCACTTCATGCAGAAAGAAATTTACGAGCAGCCAACTGCACTGATCAACACAATGGAAGGTCGTATTACGGCTGATTCTGTTGTTACTGAGGCAATCGGTGTTAACGCGGCAGAAATCCTAAGCAAAGTGGAACACGTACAGATCGTTGCATGTGGTACGTCTTACAATGCAGGTATGACAGCACGTTACTGGTTTGAAGACATTGCAGGCGTAAGCTGTGACGTAGAAATCGCTTCTGAATTCCGTTACCGCAAGTTTGTGACGCGTCCAAACAGCCTATTGATCACGCTTTCTCAGTCTGGTGAAACTGCCGATACGCTAGCAGCACTTCGCCTAGCAAAAGAGAAAGGTTACATGGCGGCAATGACCATCTGTAACGTAGCGGGCTCTTCTTTGGTTCGTGAGTCTGACTTTGCATTTATGACCCGTGCTGGTGTGGAAATTGGTGTTGCATCAACTAAAGCGTTCACGACTCAGCTTTCTGCACTACTGATGCTGGTGACTGCTCTTGGTAAGCAACAAAACCGCATCAGCAAAGAGAAAGAAAAAGAGATCGTAGAAGCGCTTCACGCTCTGCCGAAACAAATCAACGCAGCGCTGTCTTTCGAAAAAGAAATCGAAGCACTAGCACCAGACTTTGCTGATAAGCACCACACTCTATTCCTAGGTCGTGGCGAGTTCTACCCAATCGCGATGGAAGCGTCTCTAAAACTGAAAGAGATCTCTTACATTCACGCAGAAGCGTACGCAGCGGGTGAGCTGAAACACGGTCCTCTAGCGTTGATCGATGCAGATATGCCAGTTGTGGTGGTTGCACCAAGCAACGATCTTCTAGAGAAACTGAAATCAAACGTTGAAGAAGTACGTGCTCGTGGTGGTCTGCTTTACGTATTTGCTGATGCTGATGCAGGCTTCGAAGGCGATGAGACCATGAAGATCATCACTATGCCACACGTTAGTGAAATCACGGCGGCGATCTACTACACCATCCCAATGCAGCTACTGTCTTACTACGTAGCGTTGATCAAAGGTACGGACGTAGACCAACCTCGTAACCTAGCGAAAGCAGTAACGGTAGAGTAAGCAACGTAAGGTGTGATTAAGATTACACTTGTTTATGTTGCGCTATGTAAGTAGCGAGAACCTAAAGCGAAGTCACATGACTTCGCTTTTTTTATGTCTGTAGACATGGTTATGATGCGCAATACGTTGACATTCAATTGTTTACTTTCTGACACGCCGAGCGGTGAGCATCACTATCGTAAGCCCAACGGATGTGGTTTCCATTGAACTGAAAAGGTCACTATGAAAATCAAACTCTTGGCTTTATGTATCGCGTCCTCGATTTACCATCCATCAGTGATGGCAGAGGAAGAAACACAAACAGAAGAGCGCAAAAGCCAAACAGTATTCATCGATGAAAGCGATGACTGGTTACAACTCAAATCTGGTGAAGTGATCAAAGGGGAGCTGACTGGGACGATCAAGGAAGAAACCAACTCGTTCGATCAAGAAGTTGAATTCGATAGTGATGATCTTGGTGATCAAGAGATCGAACTGGAAGACATTGCGGTGCTAGAGACAGCAAGTTTCTTTACCATTCGAACTTCTAGTGGTGATATCTACGATGGCTATTTGTCGATCCGCGAAGACAAGTTATACCTCAGCAATGATGGTGAGGAGATCGCATTCCCCGTGACAGAAGTCGTGTCGATCTATCGTGGTTCAGAGACAGATTCAGACCACTGGACGACTGAGATCTTTTTGGGATTAGACATCAGCAAAGGCAACACTGATGAGTTCTCACTCCTTGGTGAAGTAGAAGCGGAAAGAAATACCGTTGGCTCGCGCACCAAGTTAAAAGCCAAACACGAAAACTCCAAGACCAATGATGAGACCACCGCGAATAACAGTTCGTTTGATGGCTCCTACGATATTTACCTAAGTAACCGACTCTTCTTTAGGCCACTTAAGCTCTCATTGCTCAGAGATGAGTTCCAAAACATTGATTATCAAGTTAATGCCTCGATGCAGATGGGTTACTTCATCATTGCTAATTCACAGACAGAATGGGATGTCTCCATCGGTCCCGGTTACCAGTACACCGATTTTAAAACCGTTGAAGAAGGGGAATCTGGCGATGCAACCAGTAACACCTTAACCTTCGAATCTAACTTTGAGTATGAACTGACCGATGACATCGATTTCAGTCATACCTATAACCTCAACTGGGCGAGCAACGATGCTGGTGGTACTCGACATACCAACGAGCTTGGTTTTGATATCGACCTTGTTGATGATCTTGATCTAAGCATTAAAGCGATTTGGGATCATGTTTCGGATACCAAAGCCGATGCGGAAGGTGTGGTGCCAGAGAAAGACGACTATAAGTTCCATTTTGGTCTGACTTACGAGCTGTAGTTTGGGTGGTTATCGGTAATCAATCGCTATTTTGGTTTATGACAAAAATGTCATCTTCGAGATAGGTTGATGTCAGGTGTGTTGTTGAATAATGAAGCCATTGAAAACAAACACACTCAAAGGTCATCAACATGAAAGTACTGAAAACCGCTCTCCTTGTAACAACAATGGCAATCACTAGCGCATCAGCATTCGCTCAACCGACTTTCACTGGTGGAAAATACATTAGCCGTGAAGAAATGAAGACCATTTCTGTTGAGCCAACGGCAACCTCGGATGCGGCTTATCAACAAGCGTTAGCTGAACTAAACTCTTTAAAAGACATGTCGTCTCATGAGCTTAATAAAGAGTTGAACATCGTAACTTTCGATGTCGCGAGAAACAGCACGCACCTGCAGGACGGTGGTTTTGTTACGGTACAAGAGCGCATGAACGAGCAGGGACAGTTGGAATATCTGGGTACTGTGAACGTGAAAGTGAACTACGCACAGCGCGACAGTAATCGATAAAAACATTGAATGAAAAGAGTATGATGCAATTTGTGTCGTACTCTTTTTGCGATCGTCTATGCTGAGCACATCCCGTTGAGATAGAGGGCTGAAATTGAAACTACTGATTGTAGAAGATGAAGTAAAAGCAGGGGAATACCTGCAAAAAGGGTTGGTGGAATCGGGCTACGTTGTTGATTGGGTTCGCGACGGTGTCGATGGTTTGTATCACGCCACCAGTGAACCTTATGATCTTATTCTTCTCGATATCATGCTGCCCAAACTCGACGGTTGGCAAGTGCTCAACACGCTGCGCAGTAGTGACATTCACACCCCAGTTATTATGCTTACTGCCAAAGAACAGATAGAAGATCGCGTGCGTGGCTTTGAGTTAGGAGCCAACGACTACGTGGTAAAACCTTATGCGTTTGCTGAGCTGCTGGCACGCATCCAGAATGTTTTTCGTCATCATACTTCTTCTCGTGTACAGACCTCCTCTCAGACGCTGCAAATTGCCGATCTAGAGCTCGACATGATGAAGCGAGTGGCAACGCGAGGCGGGCAAAGTATTACGCTAACGGCAAAGGAGTACGCGCTGCTTGAGCTGCTGATGCGCAAAGAAGGTCAGGTGTTATCACGGACCACCATTGCGTCATTGGTGTGGGACATGAACTTTGATAGCGATACGAACGTGATTGATGTCGCCATCAAACGACTGCGCAATAAAGTCGACAAGCCATTTGAAACGCCTCTAATTCATACCATTAGAGGGATGGGGTATAAGCTGGAAGCGCCAGATGTTTAAACGCCCAGCCAACCTATCCATGCAAAATAAACTGGTGCTGATGTTTGTAGGCACGACGCTGGTGGTGTACCTCGCTTTAGCTTTTATCCTCTATTACACCATCGAGCGCCATTTCTTTACTCAAGACTATAACGAAATGGTCAGCAAATATAATGCGATAGAGAAGACCATGATGGTTTCTCCTGAGTCGGCTTATCTGCTTATCGACAACAGCTCCGCTTACATGTGGGCGTTTGAGGAGGGAGAGCAGACCTACAAAAACTCAACGCTTTCTATTCCTAACAAACTGTCTCTCACCTTGAGTTCACCGCAGATTTTGAATCAAAACAATGCGATTGAATGGCATGAAGATTCTTTGGATATTCGAGCCTTCGCCTTTAAAGCCAAAGATGTCACTGTGGTGATAGGCACCAGCATTAACCACCATATACTGTTCCTCAACAAACTGGGGTGGATACTATTCTGGTCGTTGGGCTTTGCGTTTTTAGCTTCTGCTCTATATAGCCGAACCATAGTAAATCGAGGTTTGAGGCCGATTCTTACCTTAAACAAACACATCCAACATATTACCCCTGAACAGTTAGATATTCGTATTGACCCTGAGACGTTGCCGATTGAGCTAAGAGAGTTAGCGATAAAGCACAATGCGATGTTGGATCGATTACAAACCGGCTTTCATCGTTTGAGTGAGTTCTCCTCTGATATTGCTCATGAGCTTAAAACGCCGCTGACTAACATCACCACTCAAAACCAAGTAATCCTTGGCGCTGCCCGCAGTTCTGAGGAGTATCAAGAAGCGATTGCTTCTACTTTGGAAGAGCTTGAACGGATAACTAAAACCATCAATGACTTACTGTATATCGCCAAAGCAGAAAACAAACTGATCCATCGACACAACGAGCGCTTCGCAGCTCATGAACAAGTGGCTCATTTGATCGAGTACTTCGAAATACTGGCGGAAGACTCAGCATTGGCCATTACCACTTCAGGTGAGGCGATGCTGTATATGGACCGAAACATGTTTGAGCGCGCTATCAGTAACTTATTGTCCAACGCGATTCGCCATGCGTATGACGAGACGACGATTTCGGTTGATATTGAGCAGGTTGGTGAACTTGTGAAGATAACCGTCAGCAACGTTGGTGAGGCGATTCCCAAGCAAAACCTGCCGTATCTGTTTGACCGCTTTTATCGGGTCGACAAGTCTCGCCAACATTCAGGTAGCGTGGGAGCCGGGCTGGGTTTGTCGATCACTCAGTCGATTGTTCACGCCTACGATGGAAGCATAAGCGTCACTTCAGAAGATGGCCAAACCCAGTTTTGTTTGATACTGCCAGCGGCTAAAGCTGACTCAGCAGTGGAATCACTTCCTCAAGAGACGCTTTAATGATGACTTTGTCTTCGAGCTCTGGCAGAGGTGGAAGCAAATCCGGAATCATTACAGCTTGGCATTTCGCAGCGAGTGCGGCTTTGATGCCGTTGTTCGAATCTTCCAATACTAAGCACTGCTTGGCGTCCACACCTAAGTGGCGATAAGCCATCTGATAGCAATCAGGGTTTGGTTTGCCACGTTCTACATCTTCTGCGGTAATCACTAAATCGAACTGTGCAAGGTACTCGCTGCCTGAGAAATTGTGTTTTACCTCAGGAAGGTGAGAAGAGGTAACAATCGCGGTTAATAAGCCATGTTGTTTGATGGCATAAAACAGTGCGTCGAATCCGGGTTTGAGCGCAATGCCTTGGTTTCTGAGATTATGGAAGTGCTCATCTCGCACGGCTTTATAGCGCGGCATATCGATGGCGTCTTGAAAATGCTCGGCGAGTATTTTTTCACATTCAGGATCTTGGACACCGATAAACTGTTGGTAGAAATCATCGGTGATGGTTAAGCCTTGCTCGGTAGCGGCGTATTGCCAACTTTGTTTGTAGATGGATTCGGTATCGAAAATCAGTCCATCCATATCAAAAAGTACAGCTTTTAACATTGGGTAGGGCTCCTACGTTTTTGGGTGTAGAGCGGCTGACATTGTTATCTTGTTATACCTAAGCAACCTCGAATCCTTTTGAAGGTGGCTTGGGTATAAAGTGTGGCGTTAGAATGGGCTCTCTTTGCCGAGTTCATTGCAGATCTCGACAATCGCAAGCGAGAGCCCTGACTTAATGATTTGTTGTTGACGTTGCAGTTGTAGCTGATAAAACTCAAGGTCGATGTCGTCATCTGGTTCGTTGGCTTCCAGTTGCACCATGCCCATCTTCTTCACCAAATGCAGCTTTTTGATTGGATCTAGAATATTAGGGTCCGTGAACTCGTAGTCAGAAGCGTCGCTATTGAGATGGTTTTTGAGCTTAATGATGTCTTCGATGTCGTGGTAAATATCATCGGGAAGCACACCCAAGCCAAACAATAACTTCAAACGAACAGACAGATCGCCCAGCGGTCCCGAGTCTTGTAACAGCGGACCGACAACCGATTGAACAGCGAAGTTATCTTTACGAAAAATTCTTTGCACTAACCCGTCGATCGAATCGTTAAAAACGTCGACTGCTGCAATGAAAAAGCCTCGTACCGATGGTGCGCTGTTTAATCGCTCAATGATCTCGGTTTCGTTGATGTTATCTGCCATATACTGAATACATTTCTAATTATTAGCTATCCCAACTCTTCAATGGAGATGGATATAGAAGGGGAGCCAAGCTCCCCCAGGTAAATCAAAGTTGGTTGTAAAGTGTCTCGATTTGAGTCACTTCAGCACTGTTTTCTGTAAGACCTGTGTATGTCGCTAGCGTCTTCTTCACACCCACTTCTTTTAATGAGTTTTGTAGCTCTACGGCTTGTGGGTCAGTGTCGTTAGTGTACTTCAACGCAGCGGCAATGCCTTTCAAAAGTGTCTTATTTTCAGTGCCATACTCAATTGTACCGAGTAAAGGCTTCACTAATCTATCGTTTGCACCTAATTTACGAATTGGTTGACGACCTACGCGATCAACCTCATCCACTAAGTATGGGTTGGCAAAGCGTCCTAGAATCTTCTCGATGTAAGCATTGTGCATGTCACGGTCGAAACCGTAACGTTTGATCAGCACTTCACCACTCTCTTGCATCGCCTGTTTTACTTCAGCATGAATACTTGGGTCTTCAATCGCTTCACGAATAGTACGATGGCCTTTCAAGCAACCTAGGTAAGCGGTAATGCAGTGACCTGTATTGAGTGTGAACAGCTTGCGTTCTACAAATGCCATTAGGTTGTTGGTTTTTTCCATGCCTGCGATATCAGGGATTTCGCCCTTGAATTGCTGTTCATCCACAATCCATTCGCTAAAGCTTTCTACCGTCACTTCTAGTGGGTCATCGTTCGCCGCTTCTGCTGGTGGTACGATGCGGTCTACCGCTGAATCGACAAAGCCAACCAACTCGTCTGCTTTTGCGTGCAATGATTCATCCAAGTGTTTGTACACTTCACCTTTTAGGTGTGTGGTACCGCGAACCATGTTTTCACACGCGATGATGTTCAATGGTTTATCGTTGCCTGCTGCAAAGCGCTTAGCAATGCCGGTAGCGATGGTTTTTGCAATGATGTCCAGTACGTTAGGGCCCACTGCTGTTGTTACCAAGTCGGTTTTTACAATGCGGTCGATGACATCTTCACTAGCTGAGTTAACCGCGGTGACGTGAGTTACTGTGTCGATTTGGCACTCAGTACCGACCACTTTTACTTTGTATTCTTGCTTGTGACTCAGTTGATCGATGAGTGGTGCATCAACGTCTGCAAATGTCACCTCGACTTCTGCGTCTGCTAATAGTTTACCGATGAAGCCACGACCAATGTTACCTGCGCCAAAATGAACTGCGTTTTTCATAATTCTTACCTACCAATGTCTGAAATGTTGACTAAACGAATTTAGGGTGAGGCCAACCGCATAGGGGGTGACAGCTGACCTCGGTTTGCTCAGGAGCAAATTAAAGGGAGTGATTAAGCCGCTTGCTGGCCGCCAAGGATGTTCAGAATCTCTTCCACATCGTTGGTGCTAGTTAGCTTCTCAATTGCCTCCGGCTCATCGAGCGCGTTTGTAATGGTGGTAATCACCTGGATGTGCTCATCGTTCTTAGCGGCAATGCCGATAACCAGTTTCGCTACATCATCGTCGTCTTCAGTAAATTGGATACCCGATGGGTATTGGCAGATTACAATGCCGGTTTTCTTCACGCGGTCTTTCGCTTCTACCGTACCGTGAGGTACTGCGATAGATTCGCCTAGGTAAGTTGGAACCAACGCTTCACGTTCAAACATCGCGTCTACGTATTCTGGTTCTGCGTAGCCAAGTTCAACCAATTTGTTGCCTGCAAAGCGAATTGCTTCTTCTTTGTTGGCTGCTTTCAAACCTAGGTGAATGTTCTCACGCTGGATTTGGAATACAGATGGTTGTTGTGGCTCAAAGCTGTCATCGTTCGCCGCCATGACTGACACTTTTACCATCTGGTCGTCATTGGCTGCGGATTGGTTTTGTGCTGCTAGTAGTTTGGTGACTAGCTGGTTGTACATTTCGCTATCTAGGAAGTTAGTCAATGAAATGTGCTGTGCGTTTGGAGCATGCTTACGTGCACGATCCGTTAAGTCTTTATGAGTAATCACGATATCTGCACTCTCTGGTAAGCTGTTAATGGCAAGGTTGGTTACGTGGATGTTCAGACCTGCGTCTTGAACCTTTTTGCGTAGCATGCTCGCGCCCATTGCACTCGAGCCCATGCCCGCATCACAAGCGACAATGATGCTTTGTACTGTCGCTAGGTCTACGTCACCTTTGCTTTGGCTGTTTACCACCGCATCGTTTTTAGATGCAGATTTCATGTCTTTCATTTGTGATGTTGCTTTTTCTAGTGCTGCTTCATCACCGTCTTCTTCTGTTGACGTTTGTGTCTTCATTAGCAGAGCTGCTACGGCGAATGACACGCCTGTTGCTGCTGCGATAGACGCTAGAACACCAACGATTGAACCTTTCTGAGTCATCAACAAGATTGCAAAGATTGAACCTGGCGATGCTGGAGAAACGATACCTGCGTTAAAGATAGTTAGAACGAATACGCCAGTCATACCACCTGCGATAGCCGCAAGGATTAGGCGAGGGTTCATTAGGATGTATGGGAAGTAAATCTCGTGGATACCGCCGAAGAAGTGGATGATTGATGCACCACCTGCCGTTTGACGAGCCGTACCTTTACCAAACACCATGTAAGCTAGCAGGATACCTAGACCAGGGCCTGGGTTTGCTTCGATTAGGAAGAAGATCGATTGACCTGTCTCAGACGCTTGTTGGATACCCAGTGGAGAGAAGATACCGTGGTTGATCGCGTTGTTTAGGAACAGGATCTTCGCAGGTTCAACGAAGATTGAAGTCAGTGGTAGTAGGTGAGCAGAAACTAGGAAGTTAACGCCTGCCGCCAAGCCACCAGAAAGAATTTTTACGAATGGACCGATAAAGATGAAAGCAAGGATCGCACATAGCATGCCGATGATGCCCGCAGAGAAGTTGTTAACCAACATCTCGAAGCCACTTTTTACTTTACCATCGATGTAGTTATCGAATTTCTTGATCGCCCAGCCGCCCATTGGGCCGACCATCATTGCACCCATAAACATTGGGATGTCTGTACCGACAATCACACCCATTGTTGTGATTGCACCGACTACCGCACCACGATCGCCACCAACTAATTTACCACCGGTATAACCGATAAGTAGTGGCAGCAAGTAGGTAATCATTGGGCCAACCATAGAGGCTAACGTTTCGTTTGGTAGCCATCCAGTTGGGATAAATAGAGCAGTGATAAAGCCCCACGCGATAAACGCGCCGATGTTTGGCATTACCATGTTTGACAGAAAACGACCAAAATTTTGTATCTTGATCTTGGCATCTGGTGATATCATAACAATTCCCCGTTCGATGTTCTGATGAATCTTGTTGTAGTAAACGGTTCGCCAAAACCGTTTGTTTGATTGCTTAGTACCCAATCAATTTACCACACATTTTCCAATTGGAACTGACAACGGGTTTTTCGTGATCTACGCCCGCATTTCTTAGGCTGAGAAACGGTTTTTAAGTGACCAAGTTCAACTTATTAACTTGTAACTTAATAACAAAAAGCCACTTTCAAATCTGTCAATAAAAATCTTAGTGATCAATTCGATCTTCTGACAAATTTAAAATCAAAATAATTTGTGACTTTGATCACTTTTGATTTCTTTTGAAATTCAAATTAAATACCAGTGACGATCGATGTCACATTTTGTTTCGATTTGGTCTGGATATAAAATGTGATCTAAGTCGATTTTGGTGTTTTGTGAAAGTTTGCGACGGGATTGGCGTGATCAATGTCATTGCGACTCTTCGATAGAATGTATTTATAAGAGTCTTTTCGGCGTACTTCACGAAGTGCTCTTATCTAATTGATAGAAAAGTAAAAGAGAGTCGCTACACTGTTTTTATTGACTCACAACTCCCTTCTTACTCAATGCTCTTACTTATGGCTGCTAATTGCATGGTAGGTGATGTATTCATGAGTTTGCTCGCGTCCCATATACCTTGCCAACGTCTTTTCTTGAACATCGCGCAAATCCACCGTAATCAACCCATCTAGAGCATTATTGAATGCAGGATCGACATTAAAGCACACCAGTTTGCCATTGAGGCTTAAGTACTGACGCAGTAACACGGGCACACCTTTCCCTTCATCGATTCTGGCAATTACGCGTGATAGTAACTGTAAATCTCCCAGAGCAGTAAGCATGCTGGTGTTCCAGTCACGGTGGTGCTCAGGAAGTGGGTTAGAAGGCGTGACGTACTCTGCGCAGTTGTTATCGTAGTGGTGAAGCGTCATTGATTGAGCCAGCAGTTGGCGTGCAGTATCGCTATAGTCGTTGCTAATGCTTACCGGACCAAATAGGTGAGTGTAATCTGGGTTTTGATGCACGAAGGTTGCGATGCCTTTCCACAGCAGCAATAGCGCGCTCATGCTCTTTTGATATTGCTGTGCAATCACTGAGCGCCCCATTTCGATGGATTTACCCATTTGGTCGATAAAGCGTTGGTCATAGTTAAACAACGTTCGTGAATACAGACCTGCTACGCCGTGCTTTTCAATCAGTTGATCAACCAGACCTAAACGATACGCCCCTACCAAGCAATGGCTTTCTCTGTCCCACACAAACAGATGCAGGTAATCATGATCGAAATGGTCAATGTCTATTGCTAGTCCCGTCCCTTCGCCAACCTGTCGAAAATTGAGCTCACGTAGGCGACCAATTTCATGCAGTAGGGAAGGGATATTCTGCGACTCCGTGCAGTAGACATCGAACTCACCACTTGTTAGCAGCTTGGACTCTTTTGGTAAGCTGTTCAGCTCTTCAAGCAATTCGCCCACGGGTAACCCTGCCGCTATTGGAGAGAGCCGTTCTGATGAGGAAGAGGGCTTCACTGATTGGGTTTCACGATTGAGTAAGTAAGTGTTGAGCCGCAAATAGTTCACCACTTGATCATCGTTAAGTGTGCTGATTTCTTTGAATTTGATTGATTGGCCAAAAGACAAGTTGATGGTTTGTGCATGTTTGTTCAGCAGTTCTCGCCCGAGCAGTAAGGTACGCAAAAGTGGATGGATTTTCCCTGCCATATAGAAGCGTTTCGAGTTTTGACCGCTGATGAATACCGGAACTGTTGTTGCTTTGTTTTTTCGGATTAGGCTGCTGACGCTTCGACTCCACGCTTTGTCTTCCAAGCGTTGCTGTTTGGCATCGACTAACTGGGAAACCTCGCCGGCAGGAAAGACAAGCAATAAGCCGCCACTTGCGAGGTGTTTATTGGCCGCTCTCAGGGCTTTCATATTCGATTTGACGGCGTCTTTGCCTTCAAATACATCGACACCAATAAAGAGCTGATCTAACTCCGGCACGGTTTTAAGGTATTGATTAGCTAGGATTTGGATATCGCCTCTGACCATCAACAGTAATTCAGCCAAGATCACGCCTTCCACACAACCAAGCGGGTGGTTCGCCACAATGACGGTAGCACCTTGTTTAGGAACTGAATCGAGTGAACCATGGGCAATGCGATAGTCGATACCTAAGATATCCAGCGTGAAGCGAAGAAAAGTTTTGGTATCGGCATTAACAGGGCGTTGGGCGTAGAACTTATTAAGTTGGTTTAAACCAGTTGCCCATTCAGCAACGTTTTCACCAATGCCAAACGGCGTTTTACGTGGGAGACGAAAAGGGGTCGAACTATCCATATTTACCTCAGCGTACAAGTTGCTGATTGGATAGTAGAAATTACATATGA
The DNA here is from genome assembly GCF_030248355.1 of Vibrio sp. B172a. NCBI lineage: Bacteria > Pseudomonadati > Pseudomonadota > Gammaproteobacteria > Vibrionales > Vibrionaceae > Vibrio > Vibrio sp. B172a. The sequence continues at coordinate 136,689 of NZ_JAHGAC010000005.1, forward strand.
CAGTAAAGAGGCAAAAGCATGAGCCTTTGGTGACAAACCAATGAAGCTTTATTGACCAAAGGCATTGAGGCGAGAGTTACCAATGGTTGCGTTAGGTTTTATCCCCAGCGAACATTAAGAAACTCAACGAGTTTAGTGTTTCCCCCAGGCTTTCGAGAGAGCTCAATACCTGCTTGGTTGGCTCGTTGTCTAACAGAATACGCCCATCAAAGCCCTTGCCTTCGCAATCCTCCTCAGTACAAGCAATCGCTGACTCGTCTAGAGCTGCGTTTTCGACCACTTGTTCTTCACTCATCTCCTCAGAGGAAATCTCGTCAGCACTCAAACAAGAGGCAGAGACGAGTAGGCCACTGAGCAACACCATCAACTTTGTTTTTAACATAGTAATGAAACTTGAAAATAAAACACTGTTCGATTTTATGCTATTGCGCTTATCATTTCGAGCGATATGACAAAAACTTAGCTTTCAGTCGCTATTTTCCTGCGGTATCTAGGCTATGTTATCTAGATAACAAATTGATTGGTTTAACGAAATTAGGAGGATGAATGGAGCGGATTTCCAATAAGTCGTCACTGTGGCTAGGGCTGAGCTTAATCATCGGGTTAGGAGTGTTGGGCTTTTTCATTCAACAGACCGCGGTAAAATACAAAGCCTATGAACGCGTAGTGACGGTAAAGGGCTTATCTGAGCGTGAGTACCCAGCAGATACGGTGATTTGGCCAATTCAGTTTACTGTTGCGAGTAATGATATGCCGACGATGTTTGATGAGATTGATCAGCAAACTAAGCTGGTGCTCGATTTTCTGGCTGCTAAAGGGTTGGATGAATCAAACTTTTCTCTTTCCTCTCCTGCAGTAACAGACCGCAAAGCGCAGCAATACGGCAATGAGCAGGACATTGAGTATCGTTACTTAGCCAATCGAACGGTGACGGTTTATAGCCAGAATATTGATGTCGTCAGAGCGGCGATCAATGAAATTGGTGAGCTAGGTAAACAGGGTGTTTTGCTTAACCAAGACCCTTATGCAAATCGTGTTGAGTACAGCTTTACTAAGCTTAATGACATCAAGCCAGATATGATTGAGGAAGCGACCAAGAACGCTCGTGAAGTGGCAGAGAAGTTCGCCAAAGATTCGCAAAGCTCGCTTGGTAAAATCAAGCGTGCGACGCAAGGCCAGTTCTCTATTTACGATCGTGATAGCAACACGCCGTATATTAAGAAAGTACGTGTTGTTTCAACCGTTCAATATTACTTGTCGGATTAACTCTATTTCTTGCTAACCCTGAGTAACAGTTGAAGCCAGTCATTTGATTGGCTTTTTTAATGCTCAATTAATTGCATTTTAATTGCCGCTCTTTTTCTGATTTGTGCAAGTGATCTTTTATAAAACTAAGTTCTTATTTGTTTGGCGATGAAGTTGATAAAAGTCAATTCAGAGAAGGAGTTAGAGGCGTAATTTTGACCGCACTGATTAGCTAGAAGGAATTACTAGAATGGCATTTAAACATTACCTCAGAGAGTTACTGGGTTTGACCATCGTGGTCTCTGTGGTGTTCGGGGTTTTGAGTATCTTATTGGATTTCTGCGCCCTTGCGGCACTGTGCGAGCATCAAGAAAATATCGCACATATCTTCTTCCACGAATCGTTTTACTTCGTCGCGTTTCTGATCCCGCCTTATTTCTTGTGGAAAGTCATTAATCGCCCTGACTTAGTCGCAGCGACAGAGGATTACCAAGTCAGCAAGCTTGAGTTAGAGCGCCCCTAGCTCTAAACAAACCTCAGTTCCAAACTACCTCTAAAGTTAGTGTTGGGTTGTTGGTATTGGATGGAATCTCTGTCTTCCTGATACAACAAAGGCCCGTAGATTTCTCTACGAGCCTTCTGAATTTGGTGGCCCCTCCCAGACTTGAACTGGGGACCAATCGATTATGAGTCGACTGCTCTAACCACTGAGCTAAGGGGCCTTAATAGGTCAACGATTATAGGGGAAGCGTTGCAAGGTGTCTAGCCACTAGGTAGGGCAATTGCGCTTAGTTTTTATTCACTTAGCTTCACGGATAATAAAAAAGGTGACCGTTGGTCACCTTTTTTGATTTTAATCGCTTCGATTACTCGTCTAGGAAGCTGCGCAGTGTTTCTGAGCGGCTTGGGTGACGTAGTTTACGTAGTGCTTTCGCTTCGATCTGACGGATACGTTCACGAGTAACGTCGAACTGCTTACCAACTTCTTCTAGAGTGTGGTCAGTGTTCATGTCGATACCAAAGCGCATACGAAGAACTTTTGCTTCACGTGGCGTTAGGCCTGCAAGTACGTCTTTTGTTGCCATTTTCAGGCTTGTCGCAGTTGCAGAATCTAGCGGTAGTTCTAGCGTTGTATCTTCGATGAAATCACCTAGATGCGAATCTTCGTCGTCACCGATTGGTGTCTCCATAGAGATTGGCTCTTTAGCGATTTTCAGTACTTTACGAATCTTGTCTTCTGGCATCTGCATGCGCTCTGCCAGTTCTTCCGGTAGAGGCTCACGACCCATCTCTTGCAGCATTTGGCGAGAGATACGGTTTAGCTTGTTGATCGTTTCGATCATGTGTACCGGAATACGAATCGTACGTGCTTGGTCCGCGATTGAACGAGTGATTGCCTGACGGATCCACCACGTTGCGTAAGTCGAGAACTTGTAACCACGACGGTATTCGAACTTATCTACCGCTTTCATCAGGCCGATGTTACCTTCTTGGATTAGATCCAAGAACTGTAGACCACGGTTGGTGTATTTCTTCGCGATAGAAATTACTAGACGTAAGTTCGCTTCAACCATCTCTTTCTTCGCACGGCGAGCTTTTGCTTCACCGATAGACATGCGACGGCTGATGTCTTTAATGTTTTGAACGTTTAGAGAAGTCTCTTCTTCAATCATTTTTAGTTTAGTGATTGAACGACGGATTTCTTCTTCGCTACGTTTGATTTTTTCAGCGTATGGCTTGTCAGATGATAGGATTTCATCCAACCATGCTTCGCTTGATTCGTTGCCTGTGAACAGTGCAATGAATGATTTCTTCGGCATTTTGCCGTATTCAACAGCAGCCTTCATGATCAAACGTTCTTGAGTACGAACGCGATCCATTGCCGTGCGCAGTTCATTCACTAGGTGATCAAACTGTTTTGGCGTTAGACGGAATTCTTTGAATACGTCTAGCATCAACTCGTTAGCTACTGTTGCTTTCGGGCTCTCGTAACCGTGCTCGTTGATTGCAAGCTGAAGGTTTTGGTACGTGCTGCGTAGCTGGTTGAATTTCTCAAGCGCTAGCTCTGGGTCGATACCAACATCTTCTTCAGAATCATCTGAATCGTCATCGCTCTCTTCGTCGTCATCAACGTCTTCTTCGTCTTCTTCTTCTAGCTGAGATTCAGTCAGTTCAGAACCGATGTGCGTTGCTGTTGGTGCAGCTGTGTCGTCTGCATCAGGGTCAACAAATCCAGAGATTAGGTCTGTTAGACGAAGTTCTTCTGCTTGAACTTTGTCAAATTGCTCAAGAATGTATGGGATAGTACCAGGGTATTCAGCAACAGACGATTGAACTTGGTTAATACCTTCTTCAATACGTTTTGCGATGTCGATTTCGCCTTCGCGAGTCAGCAGCTCTACAGTACCCATTTCACGCATGTACATACGCACTGGGTCTGTTGTACGACCAATTTCACTTTCTACGCTAGAAAGTGCTGCTGCTGCAGCTTCTGCTGCATCTTCATCGGTAATGTTTGTGTCATCGTTCAGTGCTAGATCATCGGCATCAGGGGCAGTTTCTACTACCTTGATACCCATATCGTTGATCATCTGAATGATGTCTTCTACCTGTTCTGAATCTACGATTTCAGCAGGCAGGTGGTCATTTACTTCGGCGTAGGTCAGATAGCCTTGTTCCTTGCCTTTGATAACAAGTAACTTTAGCTGTGACTGCGGATTTTGATCCATAGACGGTATCCAACTTCGTAATCTGGTGAAGGAATTAGTATGCGAAATGCAAACCACTTACTATAGCAAATTTAATTGTTGCTGACTAATTAATCAGGGTTACGCTTTTAAATCTAGCATTAAAGCTAGCAGCTCCCTTTTCTCTTCGGCTGATAAACCGACACTTCTTGCTTTGGCCTGCAGGTTTTCAATTTGCTTTTCTACGCACTGGGCAATAATTTTATCCAGTGAGTCTAAAAATATTTCTTCTAGGTTGTCTTCTACGAGGGGAATATCCCAGCTCGCGAGACGAGACAGAAGGGTCTCATTTTGGCTATTTCGCCAATGCTCTAATAATTGGCCTGTATTGATATGGGGATGTGCCTGACATTTATCAAGTACATCAACAAATAAACTTAGTCCTGGTATTGATAAATCTCTTACCGAAGACAAATCAGGTACCATTTGAGCATAGCTCGGATTTTGAATAAGTAGAGCGATTACCTCACGCATTGGAGTTCGTTTGATCTCTTTGTGCGGCTGAGGTCGAGTTTCGCTCGTCTTCTTACGCGGTTGGCGTAAGCGGTTATCAAAGCCCGTGCGTTCATCAAGCAGCTTTTCGAGCAACTCTTGAAAGTAGGGGTCAGGTATCTTGTCGATTAAGGCACTCGCGTAGGCACGCAGTGCGGATTTACCCTCATTGTTGCCCAAGTTGATTTGGTGCAATTCAATCAGGTTATCGAAAAGATAGCTCGAAAGCGGTGTCGCTTGTTCAATTTGTTGTTCGAAGGCTTGCTTGCCATATTTGCGAACGTAGCTGTCCGGGTCTTCACCATCAGGCAAGAACAAGAACTTCAATGTGTTACCTGTTTTTAGGTATTGAAGTGCGTTCTCTAACGCGCGCCATGCGGCTTCTTTACCTGCTCGGTCACCGTCATAACAACACACAACGGTGTTGGTTTGTCGGAACAGCATTTGAATGTGGTCACCGGTCGTTGACGTGCCCAATGAAGCGACAGAGTAATCTACGCCATATTGCGCCAAAGCCACCACATCCATGTAACCTTCAACCACCAAAATTCGTGGTGGTTCACGATATGCTTGTAAAACTTCATAAAGGCCGTAAAGCTCTTTACCTTTATGGAAGATAGGCGTTTCTGGTGAGTTTAAGTATTTCGGAGTGCCGTCGCCAAGAACGCGACCACCAAATCCAATCACTCGACCACGACGATCACGAATCGGAAACATGATACGACCACGGAAGCGGTCATAACGATTACCTTTGTCGTTCTCGATCAACATGCCGCCAGTTACAAGCATGTCTTGGTTGTCTTTGTTCTGGCCGAAGTTCTTACGGACTAAATCCCATTCATCAGCCACATAGCCGATGCCAAACTTCTGTACGATTTCGCCAGATAGACCGCGATCTTTCAGGTACTCAATCGCCACTTTGCTTGCTGGTTGCTTGAGTTGGTTACGATAGAACTGAGCAATGCTGCCCATCAAATCGTAAAGACTGCGTTTTTCACTGCTGCTTGCTTGAGGACCAGATTTAAACTGACCACCGCCACCACTGCGCTGTTCGCGTGGTACATCCAAACCAAGGTAAGACGCCAGTTCTTCAATCGCTTCGACAAACTCTAACCGTTCGAACTCCATAATGAAGTCGATGGCATTGCCGTGCGCGCCACAGCCAAAGCAGTGATAAAACTGTTTCTCTTGGCTAACGCTGAAAGAAGGGGTCTTCTCGTTATGGAAAGGGCAGCAAGCACCGTAGTTTTTGCCTTTTTTCTTAAGTTTTACGCGCGCGTCGATGATATCGACAATATCGAGTCGAGCTAGGAGGTCATCAATAAAACTGCGAGGGATGTGTCCAGCCATAAAACCTAACAAAAAAAGAAAATCATGATTGGTGTGAATGGGTTACAGAGAAAAGCATGTGTACGGCTTTTTGTTATTCCATTCTGCCAGATACAAACAAGCCGTGCGTTCCAAAGGATAGCACGGCTTGCTGCAATTGGGTGGGGTATTAAGCCAATTTAGCGCGAACTAGACCGCTTACTTTACCCATATCTGCACGCCCTTGAATTTGCGGTTTCAGAACGCCCATTACTTTGCCCATGTCTTGCATGCCAGCTGCACCAGATTCCGCAATTGCATTCTCGATAAGAGCTGCAACTTCTTCGTCTGTCAGTGGTTGAGGCATAAAGTCCTCAAGAACCGTAATTTCAGCTTGTTCCGCATCAGCTAGATCTTGACGACCCGCTGCTTCAAATTGCGTTACAGAGTCGCGACGTTGTTTAACCATCTTAGTCAATACAGCAAGAATGTCGTCATCGCCCAGAGTGATCTGTTCGTCAACTTCACGTTGCTTAATTGCTGATAGAGCTAAACGAATAGTACCAAGGCGCAATTTGTCCTTGGCTTTCATCGCTAATTTTTGCTCTTCTTTGAGTTTATCAATCAGAGCCATAACTAAATTCCTTTCCGGAGCTCAGTTATTAGTACAGGCGAACGCGACGAGCGTTTTCGCGAGCAAGCTTCTTAGCGTGACGCTTTTGAGCTGCTGCTTTAGCGCGTTTGCGAACTGTAGTTGGTTTTTCGTAGTGCTCACGACGACGCACTTCAGAAAGGATACCTGCTTTTTCGCAAGAGCGCTTGAAACGACGTAGAGCAACGTCGAACGGTTCGTTTTCACGTACTTTAACTACTGGCATATGCCTTTCACCTCAGGGGTTATTCGTTAACGCTGGATTTCAGTAAACCAAATCACAATTGTTTGGTCTATTACCAGCTTGATCAAAAATGGTGCGGAATTTTAATCCGATCACATAAGCTTTGTAAAGCCTTTTATCGCTTATTGTCTGTACAAAATTTGTTTGAAGCACCAAGGCAAGGTAATATGACGCCCAAATTTCCTCTATATAGAAAGCCCACTGAGAAAACCATGCGCATTATCGGTATTGAAACCTCATGTGACGAGACTGGCATCGCGATTTACGACGATGAAAAAGGTCTGCTATCACACCAGCTTTACAGCCAAGTAAAACTTCACGCGGATTACGGTGGCGTGGTGCCTGAGTTGGCTTCACGTGACCACGTTAAGAAAACCATTCCTCTCATTAAAGAGGCGCTAAAGGAAGCAAACCTAACCCCGAAAGACATTGATGGTGTGGCGTACACGGCAGGCCCTGGTCTTGTTGGTGCTTTGCTTGTTGGTGCAACGATTGGTCGCAGTATCGCTTACGCTTGGGGCGTACCTGCGGTACCTGTTCACCATATGGAAGGTCACCTTCTTGCGCCTATGTTAGAAGATAATCCACCACCGTTCCCGTTTGTTGCGGTATTGGTATCAGGTGGTCACTCAATGATGGTGGAAGTGAAAGGCATCGGCGAGTACAAAATCCTAGGCGAATCGATCGATGACGCAGCGGGTGAAGCGTTCGATAAAACCGCCAAGCTAATGGGCTTGGATTACCCAGGTGGTCCACTGCTATCTAAACTGGCAGAGAAAGGCACACCGGGTCGCTTTAAGTTCCCACGTCCAATGACCAATGTGCCAGGTTTGGACATGAGCTTCTCTGGTCTAAAGACTTTTACTGCTAATACTATTGCGGCAAACGGTGATGACGAGCAAACACGCGCGGACATCGCTTTAGCATTCGAAGAAGCCGTGTGTGCAACACTCGCAATCAAATGTAAGCGTGCACTAGAGCAAACAGGCATGAAGCGCATCGTTATTGCTGGCGGTGTAAGTGCTAACCGTCGTTTGCGTGCTGAGCTTGAGAAGCTGGCGAAGAAAGTCGGTGGTGAAGTTTACTACCCACGCACGGAATTCTGTACCGACAACGGTGCGATGATCGCCTATGCTGGTATGCAGCGTCTGAAGAATGGTGAAGTGTCAGACATGGCCGTGGAAGCGCGCCCACGTTGGCCAATCGACCAACTGACGCCAATCGCGTAAACAAACTTCAGCTGAAGGTTTGAAATAGATTCACGATAATAAAGGTCTCTGCTCATCAGAGGCCTTTATTTTTAGCTAACGAATTGAAAGGCTTCGTGTAATTAATGTGAAAGTCTGACTGATGCGAGCAGTTCTATATTGTTTTGGTGATAGGATGATGCGCAAGAATAAGAAATGGATATAACAATGAATAAGTTTGAAATTGAAGGCCAAGAACTTGCTTACTTAGATAAGGGCGAAGGTCCTGTGCTTCTGTTTGGTCACAGCTACCTTTGGGATTACCAAATGTGGGCTCCACAAATTGAAGTGTTGAGCCAATCGTACCGTTGTATTGTGCCAGACCTTTGGGGGCATGGTGAGTCAGATGCTGCGCCAGCTTCAACCCGTTCTTTGGTGGATTACGCTCAGCACATGCTGGCATTGATGGATCATTTGGAGATCGAACAATTCTCAATTGTTGGTTTGTCTGTCGGCGGCATGTGGGGTGCAGAGCTGACTTCTCAAGCGCCGCAGCGTGTGAAGTCATTGGTGTTGATGGATACCTTCATTGGGCTTGAGCCTGAAGTGACGCACAAGAAGTACTTTGCGATGTTAGATACCATCAGCCAAGTGCAAGCCGTGCCAGCGCCAATTGTTGAGGCCGTTACTCCTTTGTTTTTTGCCAATAATGCCGAGCAAGTGAACCCTGAGTTAGTCGCTTCATTCAAACAAAGTCTTGAAGCTCTGCAAGGTGAGCGTGCCGTTGAAGTCGCTCGTATTGGACGCATGGTGTTTGGTCGTCGTGATGTGATTGAAGATTCTGAGATGTTCGCATTGCCAACGTTGATTGCGGTTGGTCGTGAGGATAAGCCACGTCCAGTGTTTGAATCTTACTTAATGAATGATTGCATTACGGGCAGTGAGTTAGTGGAGATTCCTGAAGCGGGACATATCAGCTCTTTAGAACAGCCAGAGTTCGTTAACCAAATGCTGTTGAATTTCCTCAACAAAGTACATGCATAAAATCTTGAACAGCATGATTCAAATACAAAAAACTCGGCATTAAGCCGAGTTTTTTTCTATCAGTTTCTTCTCGCCAATCTTGGGCTCTTCACCGGACAATAATCGGCGGATGTTTTGATGGTGCTTAAAGACGATTAAACAACACAACATGGCCACAGGCAGAGTGTATTGGGGTTTGAACATCCAAGTATAAAGAGGAGTAACCAGCACCGTCACCAAGGCAGCCAAGGAAGAGTAACGGAATAAAGCCGCCACAGAGAGCCAAGTGAGCATCACCAGCCCAGTTAAATCCAAACCAATCGGCGCAATTGCGCCCAGTGCCGTTGCAACGCCTTTGCCACCTTTAAAGTGAAAGAAGATCGGATACATATGGCCAAGACAGGCCGCGATGGCGATAACACCAAGGATAATTGGGTCGATACCAAGGAAGTAGCCACCCCAAACTGGAATGGTGCCTTTGAGCATATCGCAAAGCAATACGGCAATCGCGGCCCCTTTACCACCAATACGTAATACGTTGGTGGCGCCTGGGTTATTCGAGCCAACTTTGCGTGGATCTGGCAGTCTCAGCAAACGACAAATTAGAACCGCACTGGAGATCGAACCCAGCAAATAGGCGGCCATTGTCATTATTAGTGCCAGTGCGTCCATAGAAGTCCTTGATGGATTGGAATTTAATGCTCAGTTCCTGAGTAATTGCTATCATACCGCGATTCGGCTGCGAGCAAAAATACTCTCTGCGATAGAGCTTGCATTATGGGATTTCTTGTATATAAAGAGTCTTCACAGTTTATACCCAAGCGACTTTTTGCCACCAATTGACGTGGTTAAAGGCCGTAGCAGGTTGCTTGGGTATAGAATAGTACGATCAAAATGCCCAAATCGGGTATCCGACCTCTGTAATAGAAGGACATAAGATGGCTCTGGATAAAGTTTTTATTGAACAGTTAGAAGTGATCACCACCATCGGCGTTTACGATTGGGAACAGCAAATCAAGCAGAAGCTGGTTCTGGACATCGAAATGGCGCACGACAACAAGCCTGCGGGCAAGAGTGATGATGTTCAAGATGCGTTGGATTACTCACAAGTGAGCGAAGCGGTGTTAAATCACATCGAGAATGGTCGCTTTTTGTTGGTGGAACGCGTGGCAGAAGAAGTCGCAGAGCTTATCATGCAACGTTTCTCTGTTCCTTGGGTGAAGATCCGTCTAGCAAAACCAGGTGCTGTACCTCAAGCACGCGCTGTTGGCGTTGTGATTGAGCGAGGTCAGGCATGATCAAAACGTATATCGGTGTAGGGACCAATATTGACCGAGAACATCACGCACTTGTGGCTTATCAAGAGCTGCAAAAGCTTGGATGTGATCTGAGTGTTTCGCCGATATACGAATGCGAGCCAATCGGCTTTAGCAGTCAAAACTTCTACAACTTCGTGATTAGTTTTTCCACGGAGTTATCACTCGAAGAGTTGAGTCACCGCTTACGCGAGATTGAATTTCAGTGGGGGCGTGAAGAAAACGCGCAGAAGTATCAGGATCGAACTTTAGATCTCGATATAGTCTTGTTTGGTGAGTGCATTTCGCAGCAAAAACCTGAGCTACCTCGCAGTGATATCTACAAATATCCTTTTGTAACAAAGCCCCTGTATGATCTCGAACCTCAATTGGTGATCCCCGGCGATGGAAGAACAATCGCAGATATTTGGCAGGTGATGCAGCCTGTCGATTCACTCAAACCAGTTTCTTTTTCACTTTAATCTGAGTTGTTTACATGAGTTACTTTGAAGCCTTTATTTTGGCTCTGATTCAGGGTCTGACAGAGTTTTTACCAATTTCCAGCTCTGCGCACTTGATCCTGCCTTCTGCCATTCTTGGTTGGGAAGACCAAGGTTTGGCCTTTGATGTTGCCGTTCACGTTGGTACGTTGATGGCGGTGGTGATCTACTTCCGTCAAGAAGTGATCACGCTTTTCCAAGCGCTGTTTGCCTCGATCTTTAAAGGTGATCGCAGCAAAGAGGCCAAACTGGCATGGATGATCGTCATTGCAACGATCCCAGCCTGTGTGTTTGGCTTGTTGATGAAAGACATCATCGAGGTTTACCTACGTAGTGCCTACGTGATTGCAACCACGACTATCATTTTCGGCTTGCTGCTTTGGTGGGTAGATAAAAATGCAGAGCTAGTGGCTGATGAATACCAAACGGGCTGGAAGAAGGCTCTGTTTATCGGTATCGCTCAAGCACTCGCGATGATTCCTGGTACTTCACGCTCTGGTGCGACAATCACGGCGGCACTTTACCTTGGCTTCACTCGTGAAGCGGCGGCACGTTTCTCATTCCTAATGTCTATCCCAATCATTACTTTGGCGGGTGGTTACCTAGGTATGAAGTTGGTGACAAGCGGTGAACCAGTACACGTTGGCTTCCTGTTAACGGGCATTGTGACTTCGTTTATCAGTGCGTACATCTGTATTCACTTCTTCTTGAAGATGATTTCACGCATGGGCATGACACCATTCGTTATCTACCGTCTGATTCTAGGTTTTGGCTTGTTTGCTTTCTTGCTGACTGCTTAAACTCAATCCGAATGAAAACGCCCGCTTTCTACAGCGGGCGTTTTTGTTTGTCTGTTATGTACTTATCGGTTTATTTTCCTAGCGTAACTCTGACTGCTTCAACGCGACGCTTCTCTTGTTCATCACGAATTGCAGGGCCTTTGAAGCCGTCTTTAATGATCGCTTGTACATCGACAGATGCCGCTGCTTGGTAAGCTCGCATAAACAACTCTGCTTGCGGGTAAGGTTGGTCTTCTAGCCCCTTTCGACCCGCATGATCGGCTTGGCAACAGATTAAAATATCTTGTAAACGTTCTGATTTACGCCACACATCAAACTTGTTGAGGATCTTGATGATGGTTTGAGGCTTGAGTTCAGCTGCTCGATGGATGTTAGAGTGCTGCTCGCACACCATTAGTGCTAAGTCACGAAACTCATTAGGTACGCGTACACGGTCGCACAGTTTTTTAATCAGTTTTAACCCTGTATGGCAGTGCATTTTATGACTTGGCCATTCGTTTTCTGGCGTGACGCCTTTGCCTAAATCATGTACTTGCGCAGCAAATCGAACCGGTAGTGAATCACTTAGCTTCGCTGCCTGCTGTGCCACCATTAAGGTGTGAATGCCCGTGTCGATTTCCGGATGCCATTTTTCTGGTTGAGGTACACCAAACAGCGCATCAATTTCTGGCAAGACAACGGCTAATGCACCGCAATCTCTTAAAACGGATAAAAACACGTCTGGACGAGAGGTAGAAAGCGACTTGTGCCATTCCTGCCAAACACGTTCTGGCGTTAGCGTGCTTAGCTCGCCGGATTCGGCCATATCGCGCATCAGCAGCATGGTTTCCTCTGCGACACTAAAGCCCAAGTGCGCTAACTTAGCCGCGAAACGAGCAACACGTAAAACACGCAGAGGGTCTTCAACAAAAGCTTGCGAGACATGACGAAGTACTTTTGCATCGATATCTTTTTGGCCGCCATATGGGTCATACAAGTTACCATCTTTATCCATCGCCATAGCGTTGATAGTGAGATCGCGACGGATGAGGTCTTCTTCTAGTGTGACGCTTTGGTCAAAGAAACATTCAAAGCCAGTGTAACCTGTGCCAGATTTTCTTTCGGTTCGTGCAAGGGCGTGCTCTTCTTTAGTCTTGGGATGAAGAAATACAGGAAAGTCTTTCCCGACAGCAGTGTAGCCTTGGCTTTGCATCATTTCTGGTGTCGAGCCGACGACCACCCAATCTTTGTCATAACTGTCGATTCCGAGCAAATGATCTCGAACTGCACCACCAACTAAATAAACTTGCACGGATTACCTCTTAATTTATGGATATGACGTTGGACATTGTAGCAAGCAATGGTACTTTTCTTCACATCTAAAAGAACTTAGCGCTTTGTTTAAGTCTAATAAGGAATATCCCGATTTGATTGCGGGTGGGTTTTAGCTGGAGATCCTAATGTATAAGGACTTTTTCGGGTTTGTTGAACTGCCATTTTCGATTGTTCCAAACTCGCGTTATCTGTATCTGAGCCAACGTCATAAAGAGGCGATTACGCATCTTCAGGCGGGGTTAGGCGATGGTGGTGGTTTTGCCATGCTGACGGGCGAGGTAGGGACAGGTAAAACCACGGTCGCAAAAGCCATGTTGGCAAACTTAGACGAGAACACCAAAGCGGGGTTGATCCTCAATCCAACGTTCTCAAGTCGAGATTTGCTCGAAGCCGTTTGTGATGAATTCAAAGTCACCTATCCGCAAGATGCGACATTAAAGCAGCTTAACCAAGTGATTCATGAGTACTTGTTGAATAATCACAAGTCAGGTTGGACAACCTTATTGGTTATCGATGAGGCTCAGCACTTGGCTGCCGATGTGCTTGAGCAATTACGCCTGTTAACCAACTTAGAAACGGATACACGTAAGCTGCTTAAAGTGCTTTTGGTGGGCCAGCCTGAATTACAGCGCTTGTTGCAAACTACGCAACTGCGTCAACTTGCTCAGCGCATTACTGGCCGTTATCACTTGCTGCCATTGGATGAGAAAGAAACCGCAGATTACATCACGTTCCGTTTGCACACCGCTGGTGGTGATAAGCAGCTGTTTGACCGCAGTTCTACCAAGCTGATTGCCAAATACAGTCACGGTATTCCACGCCTGATTAACTTGATTTGCGATAAATCCCTGAACATGAGCTATTACAAAGGCAATGTGGTCGTGGATAAGCAAACGGTTCATCAAGCGTGTGAAGAAGTAATGCAGTTCCAAGCGGAGATTTATCAGCAAGACAAACCCATTCGCCGCAGTTTTGAGTGGCCGACATGGGGCTCGGCTGCTATCGGTGTTTGCGCTGCTGTCGGTATTGGTTGGGCTGTGATGCAGCAAATGCCTTTGAAGTCGACGGTGAGCACTGCGCCTGTTCAAGTCGTTCAAACCACAGTACCTCAAATCGCTGCGCCTGTAGTGAATGAGCAATTGACCAATGAGCAGCGCAACATGTTGCTAGAACAAAAACAATCGAATCTAGCGGTGAATGAACTGTACAAGCTTTGGGGTTATCGTGCTTCGGTACGTGACAATTTATGTTTGTCAGAGCCTCAATCAACCATGCGATGCGAGCGTAAAATGGCGACATGGCCGTTGTTGGTGCAGCAAAATCGTCCGGTTATCTTAGAGCTCAACTATCAAGGCCAAGTGGGTTATGTTGTTTTGTATGCCATTGGTGATGACAAAGTTGAAGTGCTCAACGGCAGTCAACGCCTTCGTTTGCCTGTTTCTTGGCTTAAACCATTATGGCAAGGCAACATCATTGAGTTGTGGCAAGCGCCGCTCAAGGATACGTTGCGTTTAGATATGGAAGGGCCAGCGATTGATGTTCTTGACCAACTCTTGGCACAGGCAGTGAATGAGCAACCGCTAGGTTCTGATATCTATGACGGCGCACTAAAAGAGCGTGTTGAGTTGTTCCAACGTTGGCAAGGCATTGGTGTTGATGGTATCGCAGGACAACGTACATTGGAGCGATTGCAGCAGAGCGTACAAATGGATGCACCGCAGCTAAAGCAAATTGATGAGGAGGACGCATAATGTCAGTCATGAAGCATGTTGGACTCTTTCTATTGCCAGTGAGCATTACGGCGGTTGGCGCGGCGTGGTATTTGGATCTCTTTGCCCAAGATGCCCCAGAGCCTGTTGTGGTCGAAAAAGCGCAGCCGATCGTTGAGCCAGTAAAACCAGTGGTTAAGCCTAAGTTCGAAAGCTTGAGTTACCCCGAGGAGCCACAACTGGCGCAGTTGCAACGAGATTGGCCGACTGCCGAACTCTCACAAGAGTTTGGGACGTTCGTTGATCAAGGGTATGCCAATAATGATTCGGTTCCGGGTGAGCAAGACTTGTTAGAAGTACCTCAGAAAACCGCGCCTACCAGTCCGAAAATGCAAAGCCATGATGATCTCGGCTTATCACTGGACGATCTTGATTTGTCTTCTTTATCTCCAGATTTAGCATTGAAGGTAGAGAACGCGTTAGCAAACAACGATCAACCATCTGCAGATAATGCATCATCGGCTGATGATCTTGAGCGTGACGCTCGGCAATGGCATGGACGATTACCGGCTATGAACTTGCAAACGCACATGTACTCGAGTGACGTGAATCGTCGTTGGGTGAAGATCAATAACGTTGAGTACCATCAAGGTGATGTGGTTGATGGGCAGATCACTTTGAAAGAGATCCAACCGCAAGCGGTGATCGTCGAATTCCAAGGAGAGAAAATCCGTATCCCAGCTCTCTATGAATGGAAAGGCTAAGCTTCAAACTAAAGCCGTCTTTTCTTCCAAATCACATCTAGCCAGTGAGCTTTTGCCGCTGGCTTTTTTTACCTCTGTAGAGCGGTTAGTTTATCCATTTTAGTGATGCCAACTCAGGGTTCAAAGAAACAAAATATACCTTATGCCTGTCGTTTAAATGACTCCGATACGGCGTACTTATTGATAGGTGTTCCCCAGTCAGTGTTGTGTAAAAAAACGCCATATTGACGAACTTCGCAATAAGCATTGAGTCAACGTTAGACATCTTATAAATACAGGAGTCTATCCGGAACGTATGCGTATTCTTACTTTTTCTTTGAGCTTGATTGCCGCGGTGAGCCATGCCGCAAAGCCAGAACCTTTCCCAATTACGCCAGATAATACTGGTGAACATTTTATGGTGAGTGCAACCAACCCTTATGTCAGTAGTGCTGGCTATTCCGTATTGAAGCAAGGCGGCAACGCGGTCGATGCCATGGTTGCGATGCAAATGGTGATGTCCGTTGTAGAACCAGACATGACGGGCATCGGTGGCGGTACGTTCGCTCTGTTCTACCAGCACGATAAACAAAATTTTCTCGCCTTGGATGGACGAGATGAAGCACCTTCTAGCGCAAACCCAGAGATGTTTGTGGAAAACGGAGAAGTGCTTAGCCGCAATGAGATACTTGGCCCTCGCTCTATTGCTGTGCCGGGAACGCTGCGCTTGCTTTACACCACTCACGAGCAATACGGAAAGCTGCCATGGTCAGAGCTTATCAAGCCTGCTATTGAACTGGCGAGCGAAGGATACGCGATGAACAGCTACACCTATGACATTGTCGTACGAGAGCAAAGCCGACTTGAGCAAGACCCGGAAGTCAAAGCCTTGTATTGGCAAGGAGACGAAATCAAGCCGACGGGCACCTTGATGAAGAACCCGAAGATGGCTGAGACATTGAGAAACATTGCTCAACAAGGTGATAGCTATTTGTATGGCGGTGAGTTTGGTAAGCACATCGTAGACACGGTCAATAGCCGCATTGATGATCAACATGAGAAGTTGTCATTAAACGATTTCAAAAACTATCAAGTAAAGCAACGTGAGGTTATTGAGAGCGATTACCGAGGCAACAAAATCCTATCGTTTGGTTACCCTGCATCCGGTGGTCTGATGGTCTCTCAGAGCCTTGAGTTACTTGAGCATTACGAACTCTCACAAATGGCGAAGACGGACGTTGAGCCTTGGCGCTTAATGACTGAGGCGATGCGCATTGCTAAGGCTGACCGTATCGCGTATGCCGGCGACCCAGATTTTGTCGAAGCGCCAACGGCTGAATTGCTGTCCAAAGAGTACTTAGATGAGCGTCGTGGACTTATTCCAAGTGAAGGGGTAGCAAAAGAAAATCCAAAAGCAGGGCAAGTCACCGCAACACAGTACGCGCAGTACCAAGGTTTTGAGAGTAAAGATACCGGACACATCTCTATTGTCGATAAAGAAGGGAATGCCATTGCCATGACCAGCACGGTAGGCACTGGCATGGGTTCAGGCGTGATGGTTGATGGCGTTATTCTGAATGCACAGATGGCAAACTTTTCACCTCAGCCAACGGTTAACGGTAAACCAACTCAGAACTCGATTGAAGCGGGTAAACGTCCACGTTCTGCCATTACGCCATTAATGGTGATGGACAGTGACGACAACCTGCGTTTAGTGGTTGGTTCTCCGGGCAGTTCACAAATCCCGGGTTATGTGTTGAAAACCGTGGTTGGGGTGCTGGATTGGAACTTATCAGCGCAAGAGGCCATCGATTTGCCGAACATCCAGTACGGCACCAAAATAGACCGCACTAAGCCTTATGACCCGACGGGCTTGCTGGTGGAGAAGAAAACGTTCGCAGAAATGCTGGTGCCGGAGTTTATGGAACTTGGCTACCCAGTACACGTGATTCCAGTTGTAAGTGGTTTGAACGCCATTGAGCTAAAAGATGGCAAGATTTACGGGGCAACGGACAGACGCCGAGCATCCAGTTCAATGGGTGAGTAACAAGACCCCTACTTAACAAGCCAACAAAAAAGCCAGTCGAGTACGACTGGCTTTTCTTTATCTATTCAGCTGAAGGCAATTATGCCCAACCTGCTGGCGATTTCTTTCTGCGAGGAATCAGGTGTGGCAGCACCAAACCAAATAGCAGACCAAGACCTGCAACACCACCACCGTAAGTGAAGTACTTCAGTAGCATGTCGTCTTTTTGCGTGTCTAGCTTCGCGCGAAGTTCGCGGTTTTCTGTTTCAACAGAAGTAAGCTGGTCGCTGATTTCAGAGTATTTCTTCTCTAGATCAGAAATCTGTTGGTTGCGTGTTTCTAGTGATGTCACTAGACCCGCTTTTTCGGTGTCTGAGTTCTGGCGTGCGTTTGCTAGTTGCTCTTTCACTTCTTTCAGCTCTTTCTCTACGCGAGGAAGGCGAATTGCCATGCTTTCTTGGTTCGTAACAAACTTGCTTTGCACCCAGCCTGTACGGCCACGAGCGTCACGGATTTGTGTGTAACCCGTGTCTTTGTTTGTTTGAAGAAGTTGTACTTTAGAGCCTGCGTTAACACTGCCCATAATGCGGTAAGTGTTGTTTGGACCAGAGTGCATAAAAGTGAATAGGTCATCAGAAATATAACGGTCTGCCGCTAGTGCCGCTGGCGCTGCTAGCAAAGTAAACAAAACCGTGATGATTAGTTTTTTCACAGTAAATCCCTTAACGATTTTCTTGGATACAGCTTTGGCACCGAATTATTGGAGCCGGAAATAGACGAATATTATGCAGTTTCAAACTTCGGTGCAACAAAGAAGGGAGGCAAAGCCTCCCTTTCTGTGCGTTTGAGTCAATAATGACAAAGCGCTTACATTGTATTGACGGTGTTTACTCTTACGAGAACATCGCTTGGATGCCGTAGAAGAATACTACTGCCAATAGTGCGCCTGCTGGTAGCGTAACGATCCAAGATGCAACGATGTTACGAACCACGCCTAGGTTAAGTGCTGCGATACCGCGAGCGAAACCTACACCTAGAACCGCACCTACTAGAGTTTGAGTAGTAGAGATAGGTAGACCAGTACCTGATGCTAGAACTACTGTACATGCTGTTGCTAGCTGAGCTGCAAAGCCACGGCTTGGTGTTAGTTCAGTAATACCAGTACCAACGGTAGCCATAACTTTATGACCTAGCGTTGCTAGACCAACTACGATACCAAAACCACCTAGAGGAAGAATCCACCATGCGATTGTGCTTTTCGCTGTAACTTCACCCATGTGTTCAACCGTTGAAACAACGGCAGACAGTGGACCGATCGCGTTAGCTACGTCGTTTGAACCGTGTGCGAATGCCATTGCACACGCTGTGATAACCATTAGTACGCTGAAGATGCCTTCTACGCCAGCAAAGCTGCGGTCTTCTTCGCGGTTCGCGAATTTCTTCTGAATGTAGAAGTAACCACCTGCCATTACTGCAGCAGAGACGATTGCTGCCCACATCCACGCTTCACCATTACTTAGGTGAAGGCCAACGTGTTTCAGACCTTTCTTAATCGTTACAAGCGCAATCACCATAGTCGTGATGAACATGTACACTGGAACGAAACGTTTCGCGTTGAATAGTGGGTTCTCAGTATCAAAGATCAGACGCTGTGCGCTGACAAAGATAACGTAAGCAAAGAAGCCTGAGATAACCGGAGTAATAATCCAGCTACCGACAATACCTTGAACACTGCTCCAGTCAACTGCTTCTGTACCTACAGACACACACGCAAAACCGATGATTGCACCGATGATTGAGTGAGTCGTTGATACAGGCCAGCCCATGTAAGAAGCAAGTAGAAGCCAAGTACCAGCCGCAAGAAGCGCTGACATCATGCCGTAGACAAGAATGTCAGGTTGGCTAGCAAATAGAGATGTTTCGATAACACCTTTACGGATAGTGTCGGTTACTTCACCGCCTGCAAGATATGCACCCGCAAATTCAAAGATCATTGCAATAATGATCGCTTGTTTAACGGTAAGCGCTTTTGAGCCAACAGATGTACCCATAGCATTAGCAACGTCGTTCGCGCCAATACCAATCGCCATCATGAAACCAAAAATCGCTGCAACAATAATCAGGACAGTGCCGTAGTTCGCAAGGATATCCATCGTAATACCTAGTTGTTTTATAACAAGCGGAGCAAAATTTTGCGCGCGTCAGCCCATAAGACGGTGAAAATAGTCATCGTCCATCTGACACGCGTTAGTAATGCTCTTCGTTATGTCGTTAACTTATGTTTTAAGATCGAGATAGCATGACTTCCAAACGAGCACCTACGCGCTGCGCTTGGTCGGCAATACCACCTACCCATTCAAGAATCTTGTACAAGAACATGACATCGATAGGATTCATGTCAGCTTCAATCGCCATCAGTTGTTGGCGAAGTTCAATCTGCATTGCATCGGTATCATCTTCAATAACGTCCAACTGATGAATCATTTCAGCAACTAGCGTTACTTCACGGCCTTTGAAGCCGGTCTCTAGAAGTTCATCAAGTTCGTTGATCACTTTTTGCGCCTGATCAGCCGCATCAAGACAACGTTGAACGTATGCGAGGAAGTTTGGTTGGAGAGCCTCAGGAATGACAAGTTGTCGACCATATACACGGCCAGCAATGTCTTTTGCCAGGTTAGCAAGTTTGTCTTGTTGAGTTAGAAGCTCAAGCATGTCAGTACGATCGACTGGCATAAACAAACCGCGAGGCAGTTTTAGACGGATTTCACGTTTCAGCACGTCCGCCTCTTTCTCTAGGTGAGAAATCTGAGCACGGATTTCAGCTGCTTTTTCCCAGTCACCCTTTGAAGAAACTTCAAAGAACTTAACCAGGTGTGAACAACATTCGTTGACACACACAACGTGGCGCTGCAAAGGCTTAATTGGGGACTTTGCAAATAACCCCATAATTGTATTTACTGGCATGGTCATTCAACCTAATAACTATAACCTTAAAAAAACATACACCATTTCTTGGCGAAATGTTGAACGATGGCTATAAAGGCGCGCATGTTAACGCATTAAATCGCTCATTAAAACTGTTTTAGATCATCATTCGGGTGATATTTCTTTCTTGCCGTGTGAGAAATTAGGCAATATCCTGTTTCTATCTGCTTTGAAAGGTATAGCTATGGAAACCGAGATAGAACTGAAGTTTTTTGTTTCTCCTGAATTTTCAGAAACTTTAAGAGCTAAAATTTCCGAAACAAAAGTACTTCAGCACAGTAGTCGTGACTTAGGTAACACCTACTTTGATACCGCTGATAAATGGTTAAGAAAGCACGACATTGGTTTAAGAATTCGCCGTTTTGATGATGTTTTTGTCCAGACTGTAAAAACAGCAGGACGCGTTGTTGCTGGCCTTCATCAAAGACCAGAATACAATGCCGAGCACACCAGTAATGAGCCGGACCTCACGCTTCATCCTTCTGATATCTGGCCAGCAGGTAAAGATATCGCAACACTGCAAGCGGAGCTGAGGCCTCTATTCTCTACTAACTTCACTCGTGAGCAGTGGCTGATTGGTATGCCTGATGGCAGCCAAATCGAAGTTGCGTTCGACCAAGGTGCCGTGATTGCCCAAGGTGAAGACGGAGAAGAAAAGCAAGACCCTATCTGTGAAGTGGAACTTGAACTCAAGTCTGGTCAAACAGATGCGCTATTTACCCTTGCTCGCAGCCTATGTGAAGCGGGCGGTATGCGTCTAGGCAACTTAAGCAAAGCGGCCAAAGGCTACCGTTTGGCAAGTGGCTACACGGGTGATGAAGTGAAACCGCTGGCATTGGTCGACAGCAGCAAAAACGACACCGTGGAATACTGCCTAATTAACTCATTAGAGCATGCATTAGCACACTGGCATTACCATGAGCAAATCTACGCAGAGCGTGATTGTGTCGAATCACTAAGAGAAATAGTCAACGCCATTCGCTTTATCCGCCAAACGTTCACTATCTTTGGCAGCATGGTGCCACGTCGAGCAAGTGCGATTCTGCGCCAAGAAATGAAATGGTTGGAAGAAGAACTTGAGTGGCTCGATGAGCACGCACATTTAGAAGAGCTACTGGACGATAAAGGTAACGTGCTGCGTAAGCTGGATGCACGTAAGTTCCTTGTTTCTGAGTTAACTCAACAACTGGGCGAGCTACCAAGCCGTGAAGAAGTGCTAGAGCTGCTAAGTTCTGCTCGCTACACGGGTTTGCTATTGGATTTGAGCCGTTGGATCTTAACGCGTGGCTGGCAGCCATTCCTTGATGACAAAGCGCGTGAAAAGATGTCGAGTAACATCCAACCGTTCTCAGTGAAGCAACTAGATCGCACATGGGCTGAGTTGATGGAAGCTTTCCCGGCTGAGCGTGATTTGTCAGCACAAGAATATGTCGATCAACGTTACCGTCTGCTGCGTAATCTTTACACTGGTATTGGCTTCGCGAGTTTGTACGATGCAGAAGAGCGCACCAGCTTCCGTCTACCTTGGGCGGACTTAGTGCATGGCATTGACGACCTGCTCATGCTCAACCATTTGCTGCCATTAGTTGGCATGTTAGAAGGGGAAGAGCAAGAACAGTTAGAGCGTTGGCTACATCGCCAAGAGCGCTCCATCTTGCACGCGATGGATCAGACTCGCGCTATCAGCGTGGAAGTTGAGCCCTACTGGCAAGAATAAGATGACTACAAAAAATAGGACCTTGAAGGTCCTATTTTTTTGTCCGTTGTTTCTGTTCATTGAGTTCGTTTTCGATGGATTGAAGCCTATCTAGTATCTGCTCCTGCCTATCCAATACTTGTTCCAACAGCTTTTCTTTATTCTTCGAACGGTTATCTTGCTGACGAGTGGGAGCGGTCAGGAACGAGGTGATTAAACCTGAAATCATACCGAAGATACCAACACCACATATGATGATCAGCACGGCAAGCAGCTTACCTCCCGTCGTCACTGGATAATGGTCACCATAGCCAACGGTCGAAATAGTCACAAAGGCCCACCACAATGCGTCTGTTCCCGTCTGAATGTTGGCATCAGGATTCTGCCCTTCAATAAACAGCATCGCACTAGAACCTAAAGTAATCAGTACCACCATTAACAACAGAATGGACGCTAATGTGGTTTCACGACGGTTTTGCTTGAGCTGGAAAAGAATGAACTTGGAAGAGCGTAGTACCAGAATGACGCGCAAGATATGGAATAAGCGAGCGAAGCGCAAAGGCTCAACCATTGGGATGCTCGCCACAAAATCGATCCAGTGGTGCTTAAGAAACAACTTGCGATCTGTGGCTCGGATCAAATCTATAGTGAGCTGCAGTATAAAAATACTACAGATTATAAAATCCAGACCGATAAAGACTTGACGGGTTTCGTGATCAAGCGGGAAAAACAACAGGCCAGAGATCACAAATAGCGCCATGAAGGACAAGATTAGTGATAGCAACCCCATCGGTTTAGTGCTGTCTTTGATATCATAGTTTTTCATACGAAGCTCGAAATAAATCGCGCAACCAGAATCAAGCGCGAGCATAACTATAAGTAAGATAAAGACTATATAAGACTCGGTGGAGAACTGACAATGGAAAAGCTGGCATTTAAGCCGTGGGAAAGGGTGATATCCGACATCAAGCTCGTTCCGAAAATGGTCATGTTGATGGTATTCAGTACCATCCTGATTGTGGCAAAACAATTATGGGACGCGAGCACGTTCTATAACTCATTATTGGCGGCAACACAGAACGAGCAAGTTGCCCAACAACATTACGAAGCCTACCTAACGCAAGTGGCGTGGCAAACCGCGATACTCATTGCTGTGTTTGTGGTGTTATTGCTCGCCGCTGCTCGTGTCATGCTGCGTCAAACACAGTACTTGAATGATGCAATCAAGTTGATGGCAAGCAAAAATCTGTCTGTGCCATTTGGTATGGATTGTAAAGATGAGTATGGCGATGTCGCCCGTGAGCTAGAGAAAACGCGTCGTCAGCTGCATGATGTGATTCAAATGCAGATCAATGCTTCTGATGAGCTTTCTACGCTGACGGAAGTAATGACGCTCAGCATGTCAGAAACCAAAGAATCAGCACAAGAAGAGTTCAACGAGATCGATCAGCTAGCAACCGCAATGAGCGAGATGTCATCTACGGTTCAAACGGTAGCAGAGCACGCTCAAACGGCATCTTCTCTTACCGAGCAAGCGTCGACTCAAGCTGTGACTGGTCAGCAGTTCTTACAGAAAACCGTGTCTAAGATGAGCGAACTGTCTTCTGATATCGCTTCTTCAGCAAGCGCGGTAAACCAAGTGGAAGAGCGTGTTGACGCAATCGGCAGCGTGGTTGGTACCATCCAAGGTATTTCTGAGCAAACCAACTTACTTGCTCTGAATGCGGCAATTGAAGCGGCGCGTGCGGGTGAAGCGGGTCGTGGCTTTGCAGTAGTAGCCGATGAAGTTCGTAACCTTGCTCAACGCACGCAGCAAGCAACGGTAGAAATCCAAGAGATGATCACTCAGCTTCAAGCGAGCGCAACCTCAGCGGTAGAGTTGATGGAGAAGAGCGTGGTTGAGGCGGCAGAAGGTGTTGAGCTGGTTTCAAATGCTGGCACTGAGCTTGACGGCATTGTTGGTCAAGTGACGCAAATTAACGACATGAACTTCCAGATTGCAACGGCATCAGGTCAGCAAAGCAGCGTCGCAGAAGAAATGAGCCAGAACTTAACCAATGTTCGTGAGCTTGTGGAAGCATCGGTCGTGGTGGTCAGCGAGTTGCTAGAGACCTCTGAGATGATGCAAAACAACGCAGAAGAGCTCGACAAGAAGATTAAATCTTTCGAAGTCTAGTTTCAGCAAGCTTTGATAAAACGCCCACAAACCTTTTGTGGGCGTTTTTATTTGTGCCAACTCTGGTATAAAAGAATGTATACCTCTCAAACCACAGTGCTTTTCACACAAGGAAGAAAAATGCAGCTGCCTTCGTCACTGATTTCTGTCGCGGATTCTGCGGTTCAAAACGCCGAGCAAGCGGGATACTTTCAACAATGGCCAACCGAGATTGCTGAGCAATTTCGTTTTGTGTCTGGGTTAAGTAAGTTCATAACCGAAGCGATTCATCGTGATGAGACACTCGCACAAAACTTGCCAAGCATGCTGGCAGAAAGCAGTCGACAACAAGCTTATCGTACACGCCTCGCCGATCTCTTAGCTGAATGCCAAGATGAAATGGCAGGCCACCGTGTGCTGCGTCAGTTCCGTAACCGCGAAATGGTCTACATTGCGTGGAAAGACTTTACCCACACTTGGATACTAGAAGAGTCGCTCAGTCATTTGTCTCAATTGGCCGAAGCGATGATCTTCGAAACTTATCAATGGCAATACAAGATTTGCTGTAATGAGTGGGGCACGCCAACCAATGCCGAGGGTGAAGCGCAACCTATGCTGATCATCGGAATGGGTAAGCTTGGCGGTGGTGAGTTGAATTTCTCTTCTGACATCGACTTGATTTTCACATACCCAGAAAACGGTGAGACGCAAGGTGCGCGCCGCAGCATTGCCAACGCGCAGTTCTTTACCCGTTTGGGTCAACGCATTATTAAAGCACTCGACCAACAAACCTTTGATGGCTTCTGTTACCGCGTGGACATGCGTTTACGTCCATTTGGTGAAAGTGGTCCGTTGGTGATGAGCTATGCCGCGCTCGAAGATTACTACCAAGAACAGGGAAGGGATTGGGAACGTTACGCGATGATCAAAGCGCGCGTGATGGGCAGTGAAATGTATCCGCAATATCAAGAGTTGCGCCAGATGCTGCGTCCGTTTGTTTTCCGCCGTTATATCGACTTTAGTGCGATTCAATCCCTACGCCGCATGAAATCCATGATCAGCAGTGAAGTGCGCCGTCGTGGTTTGAGCAATAACATCAAATTGGGTGCGGGCGGCATTCGTGAGATTGAGTTTATCGCTCAAGTGTTCCAGTTAATTCGTGGTGGTCGCGAGCCATCTTTACGTGGTCGTGGCCTGCTAGAAACCTTGAATGCCATTGGTGAGCTAGGTCAGCTCACGCAGCCAGAAGTCGATAACCTTGAAGCGGCTTATAAGTACCTGCGCCAGTTAGAAAACCTACTACAAGCGATGGCGGACAAGCAAACGCAAACCTTGCCTGATTGTGAAGACGAGCAGCTAAAACTTGCTACTGCGATGCGCTTTGATAGCTGGGATGCGCTCATTGCTCAAACCCAGCTACACATGGCGAACGTGCACAAGGTGTTTGAAAGCTTGATTGGTGATGATGAAGAGGACGAAGCGGAAGCCGTCGCTCGTCATTTCCATGAGTTGTGGGACATGGCGACTAAACAAGACGTGCTTGAACACGTTCTACAAGAGGACATCAAAGCTGAGAACCCAGAACACTTGGCGAAAACCATCATGCAGTTCAAAGCAGATTTGGCGAAGAAGACGCTTGGGCCACGTGGGCGAGAAGTGTTGACCAAGCTAATGCCAAAAGTCTTCGATGCAGTATTTGCCCACCCAGATGCGCAGTTTGGCTTGCCGCGAGTTTTGCATTTGCTGCATAACATCTGTACACGAACAACGTACCTTGAGCTGTTGGATGAACATCCGGCTGCGTTAGTGCAATTGGTTCGCCTATGTACCGCTAGCCCAATGATTTCTGAGCAGCTATCGCGTTATCCAATTCTGCTTGATGAGTTGATCGATCCTCAGCATCTGTACAACCCAATTCCACTCGATAGCTACCGAACAGAGCTACGTGATTTCCTTGCCCGCATCCCAGAGGATGATATGGAGCAACAGATGGAAGCGCTGCGCCAGTTCAAGCAGATCTGCATCTTGCGTATTGCCGCCGCGGACATTGCTGGTGTACTTCCTGTGATGAAAGTGAGTGATCACTTAACCTACTTGGCAGAAGCGATTGTGGAAGCGGTAGTGAACCAAGCTTGGTTACAAGTGTCGGAAAAATATGGCGAACCAACCCATGTGAAAGATCGAGAAGGTAAAGGTTTCGCCGTGATTGGTTACGGGAAAGTTGGTGGTTGGGAGCTGGGTTATAACTCAGACCTGGATATCGTGTTCATGCACGATTGCCCAGTGAACGTCTACACCGATGGTAAGAAAGAAATCGATGGTCGCCAGTTCTATCTTCGCTTAGCGCAGCGCATCATCCATATTTTCTCGACCCGCACTGCATCAGGCATTCTGTACGAAGTGGATACTCGCTTACGTCCATCTGGTGCTTCGGGGTTATTGGTTAGCCCAACCGATGCTTTTGATGACTATCAACACAAAGATGCATGGACATGGGAGCATCAAGCCCTTGTTCGTGCGCGCATGATTTATGGTGATGAGCCTTTGGCTATCGCCTTTCACAACATCCGTCATGATGTGTTGTGTAAACAGCGTGACCAAGACGCGCTGAAGAAAGACGTGGTCGATATGCGCGAGAAAATGCGTGACCACTTGGGCGGGAAAAAATCCGGTCGCTTTATGCTTAAGCAAGACAACGGCGGTATTACCGATATTGAATTTCTCGCTCAATACCTTGTGCTCAACTACAGTCACAGTAAGCCGAAGCTGATTCGCTGGTGCGATAACGTGCGTATTTTTGAAACCCTGATTGCACAAGGTGTCATGGAAGAAGATCAAGCGATGCAATTGACGCGCGCATACACATCAATGCGCGATGAGATTCATCGTCGAAACTTGCTCAACTTGGATGCCGATGTGGCGGAAGAGAAATTTGTTGCAGAGCGAGAGTGGGTGAAGCAAGCATGGAATCAATGGTTTGCCTAAGCAGAAGTAGTGCACAAGGTTCAGCCTAGAAAAAGGCTGTGTTAAACTCACCACGATTTAATTTTTGGAGACCAATAATGAAACCAATTCTACCTGATTACAACAGCGCTGGTGTGCTAATCATCGGTGATGTCATGCTAGATCGTTACTGGTATGGCCCGACTGGACGTATCTCTCCTGAAGCGCCAGTACCTGTTGTGAAAGTAGAAAACAATGAAGAGCGTCCGGGTGGTGCTGCGAACGTGGCAATGAACATTGCTTCACTTGGCGGTCACGCTCACATTGTTGGTCTAACGGGTATGGATGAGCCAGCGAAAGTACTAACGGAAACGCTGAACTCGCTAAAAGTGAAATGCGACTTCGTGGCGCTGCCAGAGTACCCAACTATCACTAAGCTTCGCGTGATGAGCCGTGGTCAGCAATTGATTCGTCTGGATTTCGAAGACAAGTTCGAGAACACAGACGCAGAACCAGTGCTGTCTCGCATGGAAACCGCACTACCAAGTGTGAAAGCGGTGATCATGTCTGACTA
Source organism: Vibrio sp. B172a (assembly GCF_030248355.1). Lineage (NCBI taxonomy): Bacteria > Pseudomonadati > Pseudomonadota > Gammaproteobacteria > Vibrionales > Vibrionaceae > Vibrio > Vibrio sp. B172a. The sequence continues at coordinate 164,327 of NZ_JAHGAC010000005.1, forward strand.
CGCGAAAGGTTCTCTAGAGCACGTTCAGGCATACATCCAAAAAGCGCGCGCAGCAAACATCCCTGTCTTCATTGACCCGAAAGGTGCGGACTTTGAACGCTACCGCGGCGCAACACTGCTTACTCCAAACATGAAAGAGTTTGAAGACGTAGTGGGCAAAGTGAAATCTGACCAAGAGCTAGTCGAGAAAGCGCTGGCTTTGGTTGAAGAGTTCGAATTTGAAGCGTTATTGGTAACACGCAGCGAAAACGGTATGACCTTGATTCGCCGTGGCCAAGAGCCGTTCCATTTGCCGACCCAAGCGAAAGAAGTGTACGACGTGACAGGTGCTGGCGACACGGTTATCTCTGTTCTTGCAGCATCTGTTGCTGCGGGCAAATCGTTTGAAGAAGCGTGTGCACTGGCAAACGCAGCCGCAGGTGTTGTAGTTGGTAAACTGGGTACATCAACGCTTTCTGAGATTGAGCTAGCAGAAGCGATTCACGGTAGCCAAGACACCGACTACGGTGTGATTTCAGAACAAGCACTGATTGAAGCAGTGAAGAAAGCACGTGCGAAAGGCGAGAAGGTTGTGATGACCAATGGTTGTTTCGACATTCTACACGCAGGCCATGTGTCTTACTTAAACCACGCTGCTGAGCTAGGCGATCGCCTAATCGTTGCAGTAAATACCGATGATTCCGTTAAGCGCCTAAAAGGCCCAGGTCGTCCAGTAAACCCAACCGATCGTCGTATGGCGGTATTGGCAGGTCTTGGCGCGGTAGATTGGGTAGTACCTTTCAGTGAAGACACTCCGCAACGTTTGATCTCTGAAGTGTTGCCAAGCTTGTTAGTAAAAGGTGGCGATTACAAACCAGAAGAGATCGCTGGTGGTAAAGAAGTGATTGCTGCTGGTGGTGAAGTTCGCGTACTGAACTTTGAAGACGGTTGTTCAACCAGCGAAATCATCAATGCTATCAAAGGTGGTAAAGGTTAATTCCTTCCTAACCAAGCTGATTACGACAAACTAATTATTAAAGGCCGCTTTCGAGCGGCCTTTGTTGTTTTTGGACGAGTGAATCTAACCACAAAGTCATTCCAGTCCTTCCCGTTTTCAAGGGGGAGTTAGAGGGGGGAATGGCTTGTCTAGCAGCAATAAAAACGCCAGCTGAAAAATCAGCTGGCGTTTTGCGTGTTACTTCGCTATCGATGTTTATTTTACTGGCTTAAGGCCTGCATCAACATCTAGGATATCTTGCTCGCTCAGTGTACCTACCGCTTGACGAAGCTGTAGGCCTGCAAGGATGTAGTTGTAACGTGCGTCTGATAGGTTCTTGTTCGCATCGTATAGACGACGAGTTGCGTCTAGTACGTCAACGATAGTACGAGTACCTACATCGAAACCAGCTTCTGTTGCTTCAAGTGCAGACTGTGCTGACACTACAGATTGCTCGTACGCTTTTAGTGCGCCGATAGAAGCGTTGATGTTGTTGTTCTGTGCACGCACTTCTTTCACAACACTACGGTATTCTGCTTCTAGATCTTCACTCGCAGATACGTAACCGAATTCCGCTTGTTTCACTTCAGACGTTGTACGACCACCAGTGTATAGAGGCACTGCTAGGTTAACACCAACATTGAAGCCATCCGTTGTGTTGTCCGCTGTGCTTTCTGCTGTGTCAGAGTAGTTGTAACCACCGTCAAGAGATAGCGTTGGTAGGTGACCAGAGCTTGCTAGCGAGATGTTGTCGCGAGCGATGTCTTGTGCGATACGCGCAGACAGTAGGCTCAGGTTAGTTGTCTTCGCTTCTTCAATCAGAGCTTCAGCAGGCTCAGAAGAGCGGCTTGCAGAGAAACGAGCAGTGTCTAGAACGTTGAGGTTCTTGTGCTCTTGGCCTGTGATTTCACGTAGTGATTCGTAGCTGTTGATCAGATCGTTTTCTGCCAATACTTCATCGGCTAGTACTGCATCGTACTGTGCTTGTGCATCGTGTACGTCAGTGATTGCCGATAGACCTACTTCAAAACGTTGCTTAGTTTGTTCTAGCTGACGACCAACGGCTGCTTTTTCTGCACGAACGAACACAAGGTTGTCTTGCGCACGCAGTACTTCAAAGTAAGCTTGAGAAACACGAAGGATCAAACCTTGTTGTGTCGCTGCGTACGTTGCGTCTGCACGACGAGCCGTTTTCTCAGCCGTGTCTAGCGTGATCCATGATGCACGGTTGTACAACTCTTGCGAGAAGCCAACACCTGCAGACAGAACGTTTTGGTCATTGCTTTGTTTTGAACGTAATTTGCTATCAAAATCAGTATCACCACGAGCGATGTCGTAACCCGCTGTTAGGTTGATTTGTGGTAGTAGGGCACTGCGGCTAGAGTTGATTGCTTCAAAAGCTTGATCACGCTGCGCTGCTACACTGAGCAATTGAGGGTCGTTTTGTTTTGCTAAGTCATAGATTTCAGCAAGAGAGTCTGCCCATGCAGATGTGCTCATACTGCCTAGCGCTGCACTGATAAATAGTGGAAGCAGTTTTTTCATTTTCCATTCCCGCGGTATATAGATTGGTTAATTCTCAGTAGTTTAACTCAATTTGGACGATATTTACTCGAAACTTTGCACTTTTTTACACGTAATTATCCACTTGTGCAATAAATAATTGGGAAACGCTTAAAATAATTTATAACTATTGTACAAAAAGTTGAGCCAAGTCCTTTGAGCAAGCGAATAACAATGAGTAAACTACAAGATTCACTCAGAGAGGTGTTGAATGCAACAGTGTGACAAGCAACAAAATGATTTTACTCCCCAAGATGTGGAAATAATCTCAAAAGAAACCGTGTTTAAAGGCTTCTTTAAAATGGTGAAATACCGTTTTAAGCATAGATTATTCGCAGGCGGATGGAGTGGGATTGTCGAACGAGAAATGTTCGAACGTGGTCATGCTGCTGCCATGCTCCCGTATGATCCTGTGACTGATCAGGTAGTGATCATTGAACAGATCCGCGTTGGCGCATTAGAACATTCGCATCCTTGGCAGCTAGAAATTGTCGCTGGCATGATTGATCGTGACGAGTCATCAGAAGAAGTGATTCGTCGAGAAGCGGAAGAAGAAGCGGGTATCCAAGTCGGACGTGTGGCTTCGGTTACCTCTTATTACCCTTCTTCTGGTGGCTGTTCTGAAAAGCTTGATGTGTTCATCGGTGAAGTCGATGCAACTAAAGCGCATGGCATTCATGGTTTAGACTATGAAAATGAAGATATTCGAGTTCATGTGATCAGCCGTGAAACTGCGTATCAATGGGTGAAGGATGGAAAATTCGAAAATGGTGCCTCAATCATTGCACTTCAATGGTTACAATTGAATCACCAAGAATTGACATCACAATGGGGACAAACCTCAAAGGTGGAGAAATAATGATGGCGCAAGTAGCTGAAAAACAGCGATACCATGTTGACTTAGCGGGTCTGATGAGAACTTATGAGACCAACTACGCCAAGCTGAACGCTTTGCTGCCTGTCTCTGCCGAAGTTGGTGATGTTCGTTGCTATCAAGCGGCGAACATGGTTTACCAACTGACCGTGAATGAAATCACAAAATACACCACAGTTGTTGAGATATGTCAGAGTGATGAAACACCAGTGTTTCCTTTACCTACGATGTCTGTCAGGCTTTATCACGATGCGAGAGTCGCCGAAGTATGCTCAAGCGGAGAGTTTTCTCGCATCAAAGCTAAATATGATTATCCCAACGACCAGTTGATGCAGAAAGATGAAAAGCATCAGCTTAATACGTTCCTTGGTGAATGGCTGACGTTCTGTTTACGAAGTGGCATTAGTAGAACGCCACTTGCCTTCAATTGATTGTCACGTCGCTAAGGGAAAATAACAAAAAACAATATAGTGGACGAATCAGGTTTTCATTTTGCAATCATCTAGTGACAGCATAAAGCTATTACAAATCACGGATACTCATCTGTTTGAAGCCGATGAGGGCAGCTTGCTGAGCGTAAGAACCGCCGACAGCTTTGCTGCTGTGATACAAGAGGTTCTTCATCGTCAGGTGCAGTTTGAATACGTTTTGGCAACTGGCGATATTTCACAGGACCACAGTGCAGAGTCTTATCAGCGTTTTGCTGAAGGCATCGCACCGCTGAAAAAAGATTGTTTCTGGCTCCCGGGTAACCACGACTACAAGCCAAACATGGGCAGTGTACTGCCATCTCCTCAAATTCAAGCCGTTGAGCATCTAATGCTTGGCGAGCATTGGCAGTTGATTCTATTGGATTCACAAGTGGTAGGCGTACCTCACGGACGCTTAAGTGATCAGCAATTGTCTCTGTTGGAAGAAAAGTTAGCGGAAAACCCGCAAAGACACACCTTGGTGCTTTTACACCACCACCCGCTTTTAGTTGGTAGTGCGTGGCTTGACCAACACACGCTCAAAGATGCGGAAGCATTCTGGCAAGTCGTGGACCGTTTTGAGAACGTAAAAGGCATTTTATGTGGTCATGTGCACCAAGACATGAATGTTCTTTATAATGGCATCCGTGTGATGGCAACGCCGTCAACTTGTGTGCAGTTCAAACCGAATTCCGATGACTTCGCCTTGGATACTGAATCTCCAGGTTGGCGAGAACTTGAGTTGCACAGTAATGGCGACATTACGACTGAGGTCAACCGTTTACCAGATGGCCAATTCCAGCCAGACTTTACCTCAAACGGATACTAATCATTATCACGCCCGAACCTTATGTTCGGGCTTACTTTTTTAACTTGAGGTGATCATGAGTAAACCTTCTTTGTTGCTTTATATCCATGGCTTTAACAGTTCGCCGCTTTCGATGAAGGCGAATTTAATGAAAGCGTTCTGTGAGCAGCAACGACCGGACATCAAGGTTATCGTGCCTCAATTGCCGTGTTTCCCTCAACTGGCTGCTCAATGCCTATTGGATATCGTTGAGCAATACAAAGACGACTACAACATTGGTTTAGTGGGGAGTTCTTTGGGGGGCTACATGTCGACTTGGCTTAATGCAAAGTTTGGCTTTCCTGCCGTCGTTGTTAACCCAGCAGTGAAGCCTTATGAATTGCTGGTGGATTACCTCGGTGAACAAACTAACCCATATACGCACGAAACCTATACACTTGAGGCCTGTCATATTGACGAGCTAAAAGCACTTGATGTACAAAGCATCGCGTCGCCTGAGAGCTTCTGGCTTTTACAGCAAACTGAAGACGAGGTTTTAGACTACCGCCAAGCCGTAGAAAAGTTCGCAAACGCGAAACAAACGGTAGAAGAAGGCGGTGATCACAGTTTTGTAGGCTTTGAGCGTTATCCTGCTCAAATCATTGAATTCCTAAAACTGTAATACTAACGAGACGATTGGAATAGGCTCATAGTTTTCATTGCTATATCCAACCGTTTCTTGACATAGTTGGCAGGCTTTCCGACTATGTTTTGCCAAAAAAGATCTTAAGGGTATGAAGCCCTGACTACTTTGTTATGCGTGACCTTATCTTTGATAAGCATGCAGACGAAGTAGCTTTTTCGTTTCTCGAGTATGGCTCGCACAATTGCGAGGCTCGGGTTACAAGTAAACTTTGAGAACAATTCCGTATTATGACTGAACAATATAATGCTGGTGCCATTGAAGTACTGAATGGCTTAGAGCCAGTACGTCGCCGACCAGGGATGTATACGGATACAGCGCGCCCAAACCACTTGGGCCAAGAAGTTATCGATAACAGTGTCGATGAAGCGCTAGCCGGACATGCCTCAAAAGTACAAGTCATCCTACATGCTGACCAATCACTAGAAGTGATCGATGATGGTCGAGGCATGCCTGTTGATATCCACCCAGAAGAAAAGGTATCAGGTGTTGAACTGATCCTATGTAAGCTTCACGCAGGTGGTAAATTCTCTAATAAGAACTACCAATTCTCTGGTGGTTTGCACGGTGTAGGTATCTCTGTTGTAAACGCGCTGTCTAAGCGTGTTGAAGTGACCGTTCGTCGTGATGGTCAAGTGTATGAGATTGCTTTTGAACACGGTGATAAAGTTTCTGACCTAACGGTTGTAGGCACATGTGGTCGTCGTAACCGTGGTACCAGTGTGCACTTCTGGCCAGATGCTAAGTACTTTGATTCTGCAAACTTCTCAGTAACTCGTCTGGTGAATAACCTACGAGCGAAAGCAGTTCTTTGTCCTGGTCTAGAAATTACTTTCACAGATAAAGTAAACAACAAAGACTACAAATGGTTCTATGAAGATGGTTTGAAAGACTATCTAGCGGAAGGTGTAAAAGGTTATACCGTTCTGCCAGAAGAACCATTTACTGGTGAATTCTCAGCGGAAACCGAAGCGGCAAACTGGGCGGTGATCTGGCAGCCAGAAGGCGGTGAGATGATCACGGAAAGTTACGTGAACCTTATCCCAACCGCACAAGGCGGTACTCACGTTAATGGTCTGCGCCAAGGTTTGCTTGATGCAATGCGTGAGTTCTGTGAATTCCGCAACTTGCTGCCTCGTGGCGTGAAGCTAACCGGTGATGACGTATTTGACCGTTGTTCATACGTGCTATCGGTTAAGATTCAAGATCCTCAGTTTGCGGGTCAGACCAAAGAGCGCCTCTCTTCTCGTCAAACCGCTGCGTTTGTATCAGGTGTTGTGAAAGACTCATTCAGCCTTTGGTTGAACGAAAAACCGCAACTTGCAGAGCAACTTGCCGAAGTCTGTATCGCGAACGCCCATCGCCGTATGCGTGCGAGCAAAAAGGTTGTGCGTAAGAAAGTGGCCTCAGGCCCAGCACTGCCGGGTAAGCTGACAGACTGTTCTGTGCAAGACCTTAACCGCACCGAAATCTTCTTCGTGGAGGGTGACTCGGCGGGTGGTTCAGCTAAACAAGCACGTGATCGTGAGTTCCAAGCGGTCATGCCACTGCGCGGTAAGATCCTAAACACGTGGGAAGTCTCTGCAGACCAAGTTTTGGCTTCTCAAGAAGTGCACGATATCTCAGTTGCTTTGGGTATCGACCCAGACAGTGACAACCTAGACAGCCTTCGTTACGGTAAAATCTGTATCCTTGCCGATGCGGACTCGGATGGTCTGCACATCGCAACGCTATTGTGTGCACTGTTCACACGTCACTTCCGTGCGCTGGTTGAAGCTGGTCATATCTACGTGGCGATGCCGCCTCTGTACCGTATCGACTGTGGTAAAGAAGTATTCTATGCCCTAGACGATGACGAAAAAGATGGCGTATTAGAGCGCTTGTCGAAGAAGAAAGCCAAAATCAACGTGCAACGATTCAAAGGTCTGGGTGAGATGAACCCACTTCAGTTGCGTGAAACAACCATGGATCCAAATACGCGTCGTCTGGTTCAGTTAACCATTGATGACTCAGCGGCGACCATGGAAATGATGGATATGCTGCTTGGTAAGAAACGAGCAGATGACCGTCGTTCTTGGCTACAAAGCAACGGCGATATGGCAGAGGTTTAACGGATGTCTACAGAAATTACTTATGATGGCGTTGAACAGTTGCCAATGCGCAAGTTCACTGAAGACGCTTATCTGAACTACTCGATGTACGTAATCATGGACCGCGCATTGCCATACATTGGCGATGGTTTGAAGCCGGTTCAACGACGCATCATTTACGCAATGTCGGAGCTTGGTCTTTCGGCATCAGCAAAATACAAAAAATCAGCACGTACCGTTGGTGACGTACTGGGTAAATACCACCCGCATGGTGACTCTGCGTGTTACGAAGCGATGGTACTCATGGCTCAACCATTCTCTTACCGTTACCCATTGGTAGATGGTCAAGGTAACTGGGGTGCGCCAGATGATCCGAAATCATTCGCGGCAATGCGTTATACCGAAGCGAAACTGTCTAAGTTTGCTGAAGTACTGCTAGGCGAGCTGGGTCAAGGCACGGTTGAATGGCAACCTAACTTTGATGGCACGATGAAAGAGCCACAAATGTTGCCAGCACGTCTGCCTCATATCCTGCTAAACGGTGTTACTGGTATCGCGGTTGGTATGGCGACGGACATTCCACCTCACAACGTTCGTGAAGTGGCGGATGCGACCATCCACTTAATCGACAACCCGAAAGCAGAACTGCCCGATGTGATGCAGTTTGTGAAAGGCCCAGATTACCCAACAGAAGCTGAAATTACTTCACCACAAGCGGATATCGAGAAGATTTACCGTAACGGTCGAGGTAGCATCAAGATGCGTGCGGTATGGCACAAAGAAGGTTCTGACATCGTCATTACTTCTCTGCCACACCAAGTATCGGGTGCGAAGTTACTAGAACAAATCGCGAACCAAATGCGCGCGAAGAAACTACCAATGGTAGACGACCTTCGTGACGAATCGGATCACGAAAACCCAACACGTATCGTAGTGGTGCCTAAGTCAAACCGCGTTGACTGTGACTTGTTGATGAATCACTTGTTCGCTTCAACCGATCTTGAGCGTAGCTACCGTGTTAACTTGAACATGATTGGTTTGGATAACCGTCCTCAAGTTAAAGGTCTGGTACAAATTCTGTCTGAGTGGATTGAATTCCGTCGTACTACTGTACGCCGTCGTCTACAACACCGCCTAGACAAAGTAATGGCTCGTCTACACATCTTGGAAGGTTTGTTAGTTGCTTACCTAAACCTAGATGAAGTGATTGAGATCATTCGTACTGAAGACGATCCAAAAGCAGTGCTGATGGAGCGTTTTGGTATTACCGATATCCAAGCGGATGCAATTCTAGATACCAAACTTCGTCATCTAGCAAAACTAGAAGAGATGAAGATTCGTGGTGAACAAGACGAGCTAGAAAAAGAGCGTGAGAAGCTAGAGCAGCTATTAGGTTCTGAGCGTCGTCTAAACACACTACTTAAGAAAGAAATCAAAGCCGATGCAGAGAAATACGGCGATGACCGTCGTTCTCCATTGGTTGAGCGTGCAGAAGCAAAAGCGCTAACAGAACGTGACCTAGTACCAAGTGAGCCAATCACAGTGGTACTTTCAGAGAAAGGCTGGATTCGTCACGCGAAAGGTCACGATGTAGACGCAGAAGGCTTAAGCTATAAATCTGGTGATAACTACCTAGCGCATGCGCGTGGTAAGAGTAACCAGCAAGCGGTGTTCTTCGGTAGCGACGGTCGAAGCTACTCATTAGAGTCGCATTCATTGCCATCCGCTCGAAGCCAAGGCGAACCGATTACAGGTCGCTTGAATATCACAGCGGGTAGCAGCATTCGCCAAGTGATCATGGGTGAAGATGAGCAACTATGGCTAGTTGGCTCTGACGCGGGTTACGGCTTTGTATGTAAAGGCTCTGAGCTACTGTCTAAGAACCGAAGCGGTAAAGCCTTGGTGACGCTACCGGCCAACTCTGAGGTGATGACACCGAAGACAATTGCTGATTTGGATTCGGATGAAATTCTCGCAATTACCAACCAAGGCCGCATGTTGCTGTTCCCAATTAAAGACCTGCCGCAATTGGCGAAAGGTAAGGGTAACAAGATTATCAACATTCCTGCCGCGAAAGCGAAAGAGCGTGAAGAGGTTCTGTCTCACTTGATGGCTCTACCACAAGGCGCTTCTCTAACGCTTTATGCGGGCAAGCGTAAGCTAGGTTTGAAACCTGCTGATCTTGAGAACTTCCGCGGTGAACGTGGACGTCGAGGTAGCTTACTACCACGCGGCCTACAGCGCGTAACGCGAATTGAAATCGAGATGGGCGGAAGCTCCGAAGTTTCAGAAGAACCAAGCGACACCGAATAACGCACAAACAAAAATCCCAGCCAATGGCTGGGATTTTTTTATGCTTCTTGTTTGTCTTCGGCGATGGTGACTTTTAAATTCATTTCTTTACCCTTGCGGATAATTCCAACATCGACGGAGGTGCCCGGACGTAGGTCAGTGACTATGTCCATCACGCTTTGGCGTCCTTGAACTTTAGTGCCGTTAATACTGATGATGATGTCTTGTTTCTCAAAACCAGCCGCACTTGCGGGACCATTTGGGTCAATACCAAGAACCACAATACCACCAATGTGCTCGTTACCTAACAAGCGAGCAGTTACCGCATTAATATCTTGTCCATCAATACCGATATAACCGCGGATCACGCGGCCATCAGCGATGATCTTCTGCATGATTTTGTTTGCTAGCGGTGCTGGAATTGCAAATGAGATACCGTAGGTCTCAAGGTCTGTCGCCTGTTGGAATGACGCGGTATTGATACCGACCAGTTCACCTTGAGTATTCACCAATGCGCCACCGGAGTTGCCTTCATTGATAGCGGCATCGGTTTGGATAAAGGCTTGGCGACCATCACTGATGGACGAGCGGCCTGTCGCAGAGATAATGCCGAAGGTAGTCGTCTGGCCTAAGTTGTATGGGTTACCAATGGCAAGCACCACATCTCCCACTTGAGGTTTGTAGTCAGCATTTAGTGGGATAACAGGCAGGTTAGAGCCTTCAACACGTAAGATCGCAATGTCTGTACGCTTGTCTGTACCTACCAATTGAGCAGCAGCAACACGGCCATCTTGCAAGGCAACGACGATTTGGTCAGCTTGGGCGACTACGTGATAGTTGGTAATGATGTAACCTTTTTCGCTCACGATAACCCCAGAACCTAGTCCTTGAGTCGATAGCTTGCTGCGATCATTTTCCACATATTTGCGGCTGTAGATATTCACCACCGCAGGTGCTGCCTTTCTTACCGCTTGGTTAAAAGACACTTCTAGCGATGCGATATTGCTCGGTTGCGGGTCAACAAGGGCGGTTGGGATAACATTGCTGCGCAAAGATGGAACGGCGAGTAATACGATAACGGCAGTTGCTAAGCCTAAAAAGACAGAACGTAACAAAAAGCTAAGCATAACCTCTCCATGATTGAGCGCCCAATTGGCATAGAAAACTGAAGGATAGCATTACATTGAAAAATAACAAAAGGGCAAGACGCGATCGTCTTGCCCTTTTAAAAAACCATGACATAAGAAGGAAAGTATTCGAGCTCTATCACTGATAAATATGTTGCTAGCGCTCGTTTGCTTTCAGCTATGTGATTGTTGATTGATGTCTATTAACGGATAACTAAGTAAACCGTCCGATCACCACGTTGAACGTTTATCGCGAGCACACCTTTGTGTTTTTCAACAATCGCGCGCAGTTCTGCTAAATTCTTCACACGCTTACGGTTAACACCAATAATGATATCATCTTGCTCAAGTTGGTATTGTGCCGCTGGAGAGTTTTCAGCCACACTGGTCACCTTAACACCTTGGATTTTATCGCTTGGTGTCGTGTTGCTGAGTTCTGCACCTTTAAGGCCTTCGTGAAGCGTTTCCGCTTTCGCTTTCACATTGGTCGATTCACCTAACGTCACATCGAAGGATTTCTTCTTACCATCACGAATCACACCCAATGTGATCTCTTTGCCCGCACCGAGCGTTGCGACTTTTGCGCGTAACTCGGAGAAAGTATCAATCGACTTACCGTTTACGGAAGTAATCACATCACCAGCTTTCAGGCCTGCTTTATCTGCAGCGCTATCAGGCACTACTTGGCTAACAAACGCACCTTTACTCGATTCATAACCTAATGCTTCTGCCAGCTCTGAAGTGACTTCACCACCTTGTACGCCCAGCATGCCGCGTTTCACTTCGCCAAACTCTAGAATTTGGTCTGTTAAGTTTTTCATCATGTTAGATGGAATCGCAAAACCGATACCAACATTACCGCCATTCGGACCAAGAATCGCTGTATTGATACCGATAAGTTCACCATTGAGATTAACTAAAGCACCGCCCGAGTTACCGCTGTTGATGGCCGCATCTGTTTGGATGAAGTTCTCGAAGTTCTCCACATTCAAGCCGCTTCGACCCAGTGCCGAGACGATACCCGAAGTGACGGTTTGACCAAGGCCAAACGGGTTACCAATCGCAACCGTGAAATCACCAACGCGTAGCTTGTCTGAATCGGCGACTTTAATCTGAGTCAGATCTTTTGCTTTTTCCAGTTTGAGTAGAGCAATGTCTGACATTTCATCTCCACCCACTAATTCTGCATCGTACTCTCGACCATCGTACAAACGGACACGGATGTCATCAGCGCCTTTAATTACATGGTAGTTTGTGACGATTTGCCCTTTGTCGGCGTTAATAATAACGCCAGAGCCTAAGCCTCGGAATGGACGTTCGCGAGTTTGCTCTGTTGGAAACTCAGGCCCAAAGAAGAACTGAAACTGCTCTGGGATACGGCTGGTTTGAACTTGTTTACCTTCAACCGCAATACTCACAACCGCAGGGGTCACTTTTTCGAGCATCGGGGCAAGGCTAGGTAACTGCTCCCCATCCACACTTAACGGCAGTGCCGCAGTCGCAGTAATTGGGGTGATGATTGAACCCAAGCTTAAAGATAGAACGGTTAGCGCAAGCAATGGTTTTTTCATCCAATAACTCCTCTTGAAACAGGTCTGTCAAAAAGAAATATCCGAACCGTTAGTTCTATACGGTTATTTAGTTATATAGGGATTAATTCGGATAATCAAAAGGTGGCGACAGCACACAGGTTGTTAGAGATGAGTTGCTTAAGAAAAGTTCAAAAAGGGTCAATACAAATTGATAAGAAATGTGTATGTATTGACCCAGTTAGGTAGGAAAGGGGGGGATTATGACGCTTTAGCAGTGACAGCTTCTGGTGCGTCGATGATTTCTTTTTCCTGATCCTTTAAAAGACCTGTTGCGCCGTTGGCGTAGTCTTTTGGTTGTTCGTTGACGTTAGATTGGTCTTCTTCAATCTGTTCAGTCGACATAGCAGTCTTCTTATCGAACGGATTGTCTTGCTCAGGCAGGTTAGGCAGAAGTTCTGAAGACGTCTTCGCCATGTGTTGGTACAGCTTGGTGTAGTCTTTACCTAAGGTATCCAACATTTCTGCAGTTTGTGCAAAGTGATCGACGAGCTCTTGACGTTGTTGCTCTAGCTCAAACTTGGCTGCTTCCAGCTCTTTTTGCACAGACTTTTGTTTTTTGTATTCGGGGGTGGTTAGTCTACTAATGACTACGCCTACGATTGTACCGACCAGCAAACCCACAATGGCATAAATCCAAGGCATAACTGCTCCTTATAGTTGTTTTAACAAGTCTTTTACTACTTAGTTACACGCGGTGCTAGTCCATGTTACTATGGCTTGAACAGCCGATAAAGAAAAATAGCGGTAAGTCTTCGGGGACTGATATCCACATCTCTCTATTCTCAAAGCTGACCCCGAGGTGACAATTTTTTCTGTACCTCTGATACGACTCAATGCCATGACACCATTACAACGATACCAACAAGACATAGCAGAGCATGGATTCCAGCGTGACGAAGCACAACATAATGCTGTCGTTGCTTTAGACAACCTTTACCATGCGATTGCAGAATTCCAGTCTGCGCCTATTCCTCAGCTTAGCACTTGGCAGAAATTACTGGGTAAAAAGCCTGAAATGCCAGAACCACCAAAAGGCCTGTACTTTTGGGGAGGAGTAGGGCGGGGCAAAACTTACCTCATGGATGCGTTTTTTGACGCCTTGCCGACAGAAAGAAAGATGCGCGTGCATTTTCACCGTTTTATGTATCGTGTGCATGATGAGCTCAAGCGTTTAGGTGAAGTGGAAAACCCGTTGTCAAAAGTGGCCGATTTATTCAAGAAAGAAGCGGATGTGGTCTGTTTTGATGAATTCTTCGTTTCCGATATCACAGATGCGATGATCTTAGCGACCTTGTTGCAAGAGATGTTTAAGCGACAAATGATTTTGGTCGCGACGTCGAACATTGAACCAGAAAACTTGTATCGTAATGGCTTACAACGGGCGCGCTTTTTACCAGCGATAGACATGATCATTCAGCGCTGTGATGTGCTTAATGTCGACAGTGGCGTGGATTACCGCCTAAGAACGCTGCAACAAGCCGAAATCTATCATTATCCGTTGGACGAGCAGGCGTCTATCAATCTTAATACGTATTACCAACAGTTGATTGGTGAAAGAAAAGTTGCAACACACAGCATTGAAATCAACCATCGAGAAGTGGCGGTAATAGAGGCCAGTGATGGCGTGCTACATGCTTCTTTTGAACAACTGTGTCAAACTCCACGCAGTCAAAACGATTATATTGAATTATCGCGCATCTACCATACAGTCTTGCTAGCAGACGTGAAGCAAATGGATAGCAAGATAGATGATGCAGCGAGACGCTTTATTGCATTGGTCGATGAATTCTATGAACGTAACGTTAAGTTGATTATTTCTGCTGAAGTTGCAATGGAGTTCCTTTATACACAAGGACAGTTAGAGTTCGAATTTAAACGTTGCTTGTCTCGACTGACAGAAATGCAGAGTCACGAATACCTTGCTAGAGAGCATCTGGCGTAAAAAACAGCAACTCATCTTAAAAAAGTGAAGAAAAAATTAGTGATTTGGCGCAAAAAAAGGTGATTTTTTCTTCGCTCTTCTCTATAATCCTGCGACCCACCGTTACTGCAGACCTGAATATCGAAGTTATTTCGGCATAGAAGGTCGAGAGTACCAACGACTCGAAGGGGTGATGACTGGGCTCTTAGACAGTGTGGGAACACAATACTGTGTTCCTTTAAAGTTTAAAATTTAATTAACGGGTTATTATTAGCATGAAAACTTTCGTTGCTAAACCAGAAACTGTAAAACGCGACTGGTATGTTGTAGACGCAGAGGGTAAAACTCTTGGCCGTCTAGCAAGTGAAATTGCATCTCGCCTACGTGGCAAACATAAAGCTGAATACACTCCTCACGTTGACACTGGTGATTACATCATCGTTATCAACGCTGAGAAAGTTGCTGTAACTGGCAACAAAGCTAAAGGCAAAGTGTACTACCGTCACTCTGAATTCCCAGGTGGTCTAAAATCTATCACTTTTGAAAAGTTGATCGATCGTAAACCTGAGATGGTTCTTGAGCTAGCAGTTAAAGGCATGCTTCCACGTGGTCCTCTAGGCCGTGCTATGTACCGTAAGCTTAAAGTTTACGCGGGCGCTGAGCACAACCATGTTGCTCAACAACCACAAGTACTAGACATCTAATTGGGGATTTCGAAAATGGCAGAGAATCAATACTACGGCACTGGCCGTCGCAAAAGCTCAGCTGCGCGTGTTTTCATCAAACCAGGCAGCGGCAACATCGTAATCAACAAGCGTAGCCTTGATGAGTACTTCGGTCGTCCAACTTCTCGCATGGTTGTTAAACAACCTCTTGAGCTAGTTGAACTAACTGAGAAGCTAGACCTATACGTTACTGTTAAAGGTGGCGGTATTTCTGGTCAAGCTGGTGCTATCCGTCACGGTATCACTCGCGCTCTTATGGAGTACGATGAGTCTCTACGTCCTACTCTACGTGCAGCTGGTTACGTTACTCGTGACGCTCGTTGCGTTGAACGTAAGAAAGTTGGTCTACGTAAAGCACGTCGTCGTCCACAGTTCTCTAAGCGTTAATTTCCTCTTATCGGAAATTTATGCTGTTCCAGAGTTACTTTGGAAACTGTGCATCAAAGCTCGGCTATATGCCGAGCTTTTTGTTTTTCTAAAGCTTGAAAAGTCCGTTTTTCCTTTCGCATTTGTTTTCACATTCTTGCTTAATATCCTCGCAACATTTGATCGTTTTATCTGCAAGTTTTCTGGTTTTCTTCGTGCTACAAAACTGAGATAACAAAAGTGGAGGACTCCTTCACATTCTTGAAAGATCTTTCTATCTAATTGGCTGAAAACAGCCGGAATACAAGGCTTTTTATCTCGTTTCTAGCCATTCTTCGTTTCGCTTTCTTGTTACAAATCACATCTATTTTTTATAATTTTGCCGCTTTTGTGACGGCGTGAGCGATTTGCCTCACAATTGTTACAAAAAGGTAGCTTTATCTTGTCAAAAAGTAGGGTTTTCTTTATCATTTCCCCCCAATAAATAGAACTAAATTCATTATTTGTTAGCCATGCTCTTATAAGCGGAATAATAACGATCCAAAGGGAGCAAATGGGAGAATGTTTGGATGAGCAACGCGCCTTTAAATAACGGTCGCAGGCGTTTTCTAACCGCTACAACGGCAGTTGTTGGTGGATTAGGGGCAGCTGCCGTCGCCGTGCCTTTTATCAAATCATGGAATCCGAGCGCCAAAGCAAAAGCTGCGGGTGCACCGGTGGAAGTGGATATCAGTAAAATCGAAGCCGGTCAGATGGTTCGTGTTGAGTGGCAAGGTAAGCCTGTATGGGTTGTACGTCGTACTCAAGAAGTGGTGGATAACCTAAAGAACATCGACGGACAGCTTCGTGACCCACAATCAGAAATGGAACAACAGCCAGTTTATGCTCAGAATGCGCATCGTTCGATCAAGCCTGAGTATTTCGTGGCAGTTGGCTTCTGTACTCACTTAGGTTGTTCACCGACCTATCTACCTGACACGTTCTCAGAGCAAGTCCAAGGCGTTAAGTCTGGCTTCTTCTGTCCATGTCATGGTTCTAAATTCGATATGGCTGGTCGAGTGTTCCAAGGTGTTCCTGCACCTCTGAACCTTGTGGTTCCTAAGCACATGTATTTGAGTGATACGAAGCTCATGATCGGTGTTGATGAGGGAGACGCATAATGCAAGCACTACTAGACTGGGTTGAAAAACGAATTCCCGCGATGAATGCTTATAAAAAGCATTTGTCTGAATACCCAATGCCTAAGAACTTCAACTTTTGGTACCTTTTCGGTTCTCTGGCAATGTTGGTACTGGTTAACCAAATCCTTACGGGTATCTGGTTAACAATGAACTACGTTCCATCTGGTGATGGTGCGTTTGCTTCTATCGAATACATCATGCGTGACGTTGATTACGGCTGGTTGTTGCGTTACATGCACTCAACTGGCGCATCAGCGTTTTTCGTTGTTGTTTACCTGCACATGTTCCGTGGTCTGATTTACGGTTCATACCAAAAGCCTCGTGAGCTACTTTGGATCTTCGGTATGTTGATCTTCTTGGTTCTAATGGCAGAAGCCTTCATGGGTTACCTATTACCATGGGGTCAGATGTCATACTGGGGTGCTCAGGTAATCATTTCTCTGTTTGGTGCGATTCCTGTCATCGGTGACGACTTAACACTTTGGATCCGTGGTGACTACATCATCTCTGGTGCAACGCTGAACCGTTTCTTCGCACTACACGTTATTGCACTACCTATTGTTCTGCTTCTTCTTGTTGTTTTGCACGTATTGGCACTGCACGAAGTTGGCTCTAACAACCCGGATGGTATCGAGACTAAGCTGCCAAAAGGTTCAATGGGCGACGATTACGAAACGCAATTCAAGTTCCACGATTACTACACGAAGAAATACGACATCATCGATTCGATTCCTTTCCACCCGTACGGTACGGTTAAGGACTTGGTTGGTGTCGCTGGTTTCTTGTTCTTCTTCTGTTACGTGCTGTTCTTCAACCCCGAGATGGGGGGGTACTTCCTTGAGCCGCCTAACTTTGAAGCTGCAAACCCACTGAAGACACCTGAGCACATCGCTCCTGTATGGTACTTCACTCCGTTCTACGCAATCTTGCGTGCGGTTCCTGACAAACTATTGGGTGTAATCCTAATGGGTGCGTCAATTGCAGTACTGTTTGTTCTACCTTGGTTGGACCGTTGTAAAGTGCGTTCATACCGTTACCGTAGCAAACTGCACCTGTTGAATATTGTTCAGTTCACTATCGCCTTTATCGCTCTGGGTATTTTGGGTGCACTGCCGGCAACGCCGCTGTACACAATTCTGTCTCAGATCTTTAGCTTGTGTTACTTCATGTTCTTTGTACTGCTGTTCTTCTACAGCAAAAATGAAGCAACCAAACCATTACCAGAGAGGGTGACATTCAAATGAAGAAGTGGATTGTAATTCTATTTGCTATGTTGCCATCTCTCGCGATGGCAGCGGGTGCCAACGTACCGCTAGACAAGGCGAACGTGGACCTATCGGATAAAGCTTCGCTGCAAAACGGCGCTAAGCTATTCATGAACTACTGTTTTGCTTGTCACTCAACGCAATACCAGCGTTACGAGCGAGTAGCAACAGACTTGGATATTCCTGCTGACCTAATGAAGGAAAACCTGATTTTTGATCCTGAAGCGAAAATCGGTGACCTAATGGTTAATGCGATGCCTGCGAAGCAAGCGGGTGACTGGTTTGGTGCGCCGCCACCGGATCTAACGCTTGTTGCTCGAGTTCGTGGTGCAGACTGGCTGTACACTTACCTGCGCTCTTTCTATGTTGACCCATCTCGTCCATTCGGCGTGAACAACATTGTTTTCCCAAGCGTTGGTATGCCGCACGTTCTTGAAGAACTTCAAGGCATCCCGACGCCAGTTTACGGCACAAAAGTTGTGGACGGTGAAGAAGTACAAGTGGTTGTTGGTACTGAAACTAACGGAACGGGTGAGCTAAGCTCTGGCGAGTATGATAAAGCAGTTGGCGACCTAGTGAACTTCCTAGTTTACTCTGGTGACCCAGTTCAGCTAGAGCGTCATGCGCTTGGTTGGTGGGTAATGGGCTTCCTAGTTCTACTAACAATTGTTGTCGTGATGCTCAAGAAAGAGTATTGGCGTGATGTGCATTAATTGTGCTATCATACCGTGCTAATTCCCAATTTTAATTGACGAATAATGGAGGCTTAGCCTCCATTATTTTTATTTGTAAGTGTGCTGGAGGGCTCCATGGCTGTAGCTGCCAATAAACGTTCTGTGATGACTCTTTTCTCAAGTGCATCAGATTTGTATAGCCATCAGGTTCGCATCGTATTAGCTGAAAAAGGCGTAAGTGTTGAAGTTGAGCTTGTTGATGAAGCTAACCTTCCTGCTGAGCTTGTGGAACTGAACCCATACAAGTCAGTACCAACTCTTGTGGACCGTGAGTTAGCTCTTTACGATTCAAAAATCATCATGGAGTACTTGGACGAGCGTTTCCCTCATCCACCTCTAATGCCTGTTTACCCAGTTGCTCGTGGTAACAGCCGTCTGATGATGTACCGTATTGAACGCAACTGGTACTCACTAGCTGAAAAGGTTGTTAAAGGTAACGCGGAAGAATCAGAAAAAGCACGTACTAAACTACGTAACGATCTTCTGACTCTTGCCCCAATCTTTGCAGAATACGAATACTTCATGAGTGAAGAGTTCAGCCTAATCGATTGTTACCTAGCTCCACTATTGTGGCGTCTACCTCAACTAGGTATCGACCTTGTAGGCCCAGGTTCTAAAGAGATCAAAGTTTACATGAACCGCGTATTTGAACGTGATTCATTCCTTGCTTCTCTAACTGAAGCTGAACGTGAAATGCGTCTAGTTCGCTAAGCGATTTAGATAACACGTTATGGATATTGCAAAAATGACTGCTCGCCGTCCGTACATGCTTCGCGCATTCTACGAGTGGCTAGTAGACAATGACTTAACTCCACACTTGGTGGTTGATGCAACCATGCCAGGTGTGCGTGTACCAGTTGAGTTTGTTCAAGACGGTCAAATCATCTTGAACATTGCTCCACGTGCTGTTGGTCAACTTGAGTTGGGTAATGATGCGATTACCTTCCACGCTCGTTTTAGTGGTCGTCCGCATTCGGTTATCGTGCCTGTTTACGCTGTACAAGCGATTTACGCACGTGAGAATGGTGCTGGCACCATGTTTGAACCAGAAGAAGCATACACCCATATTGAAGAGGAAGGGATTGTCGAAGAAGAGCAGTCTCCAACCTTCACCACGGTGAATGATGAACCTGAAATCGTGGACTCTGAGTCTGAAGAGGAAGAAACACCTCGCCCGAAAGGCAGACCAAGCTTACGAGTTATCAAATAAAAAAAGCAGCGTCGATACGCTGCTTTTTTCTTATCTAATTCAGCCTTTTGATAACAGGCTTCGTCACTTATCCAAGCTCGTTTACCGGCGTCTCTTTTTCTGTCTCTTCTGGGACTGTATTTGCTGCTTCTGG
This sequence comes from Vibrio sp. B172a, assembly GCF_030248355.1. NCBI lineage: Bacteria > Pseudomonadati > Pseudomonadota > Gammaproteobacteria > Vibrionales > Vibrionaceae > Vibrio > Vibrio sp. B172a. The sequence goes on from NZ_JAHGAC010000005.1 coordinate 184,336, forward strand.
CTCTTCAACTTCTAGTGGCTTTTCATCACCGTACTGGAAGCCTTTGATTACCTGTTTTACGCCTGAGATATTGCGTGCAATCTCTGTTGCTCTCTCACTTTGTTCTGGCGTTACATAACCAAATAAGAATACATCACTGTCTTCAGTAATAACTTTCACTTTCACACCATTAAGCTCGCTGTCGGTAAGCAGCGCTGATTTCACTTTAGTCGTGATCCAGCTGTCGTTACTGATTTGTGTCACGCTCAAAGGCTCTTTTTGCTTAATTTGGTTATGGATGTTCTTCACACCATTTACTTCACGAGCTTTGCTTTCAAACTCGTTGATGAGTTCTTGAGTTGGGGCTTGGCCCATTAGCACGACAGTGCCGTTGTATGAACTCGCAACGACGCGCGCTTTGCCTTTGAAAGGGGCTTTATTGCCAATTGCAGCGACTTCGAATTCGATGTTGTTGTCTTGCCAAATTTCTTTGGTCGTGCGTGTATCTGTAACGAGATTGGCAGTGGTCGCTGCCCCTGCAATAAACAAACCTGCACAGCCGCTCATGCTCAGCGCTGCACACAAAATGACAAGACTACGTATCATAATTCTAAACTCTCAATTCGGTTATTCTTCGTGAGCTGGGAAAAGTACTTGGTCGATTAGATCACACAGACAATGAAGTGTCACCATGTGCACTTCATGAATGCGCGCTGTACGATGTGATGGGATGCGGATTTCAACATCATTCTCACCAAGCAGGCCTGCCATTTCACCACCGTCTTTGCCCGTTAGGGCGATGATGGTCATATCGCGTGTTACAGCTGCTTCCATCGCTTTAAGAACGTTTTTGCTGTTACCACTGGTCGAAATGGCCAACAAAATGTCGCCAGGCTGACCAAAGGCGCGTACTTGCTTAGAGAAGATCTCTTGGTAGTGGTAATCGTTAGCTACAGCAGTCAATGTTGTGTTATCTGCTGTTAAGGCCATTGCTGGAAGGCTAGGGCGCTCAGTTTCGAATCGGTTCAAAAGGCAAGAGACAAACTGTTGCGAGTTCGATGCACTGCCACCGTTGCCACAGCATAGGATTTTGTTGCCATTAAGTAGGCTCGACACCATAGCTTGAGCGGCGTGAGTAATGGCATCTGGCAACGCTTCTGCTGCCGCAATTTGAATTTGAATACTTTCTGTAAAACTGTCTTTAATGCTGTCTAGCATCGTTTATCCTTCAGAGATTGCATTTTGTATCCAGTTAATGTCTCGACCATTGTCGTGAATGGCGACCACATCAAACCGATAATCGATATTGTACGCCGAGCGTTTTTGCTGGCTTAGCCAAATTTGGGCTGTTTTGACTAGTTTACGCATTTTTGCGCGGGTGACCATTTCTGCTGCTGAGCCAAAGCTATCATTCTTACGATATTTGACCTCAACAAAGACGATAGTTTCACCTTGTTGGAAGATTAAATCAATTTCACCGACTTTAGTCAGAAAATTTTGATCTAAAAAGCGCAAACCCTGGCGCTGCAAATACTGCTTCGCCAGGGTTTCATATTGGTTGCCGATTTGTCTCTTACTAAAGAGCCCCACGCTCAGCCCAGTCTAGCTCACGTTCTACAACACAGTTGTTGTCGATGCTAAGCACGCCCGTCTGACCGCTTACCGAGTAACCCGGCAGAAGCTTCATTTGTGGTAATTCACCAATCAGTTTGTACGCGTCCATACCCAGCGCTTCCAAGCGTTTTTCCATGTTAGATTGATCTGCCCATAGCTCATTCATTTCTGCTTCGATGGTTGGATCTGGATTGATCAGCATTGGAATGTCACTGTAAGCCACGCCTGATAGATCTTCGTATGTCGCACCACCGCTGTTACTGCGTGAGTTTGAGAACAACTTAGGTGGTTTAGCGTCTGGGTTAATCGCCACTTCAATAAATGGCTTAATAAGCGTAAGTTCAGAGCTGCGAGCAACAATGTACACCGCGTCCACATCACGACGGCTGCGTGGTGGGCTCTCTAAAGAAATACGCATCAGAGACTGCATTTGTGCGATACGTTGTTGGCTCTCTTGTAGGCCAAATACGCTGTTAATGTTCTTCTGAAGCTGACGCTTGTCGCCAAAGTAGCTCGAAGCCACTTTGTTTGAGCTGTACTTGCGCCATTCTTCATTAAACGCTTCAACCACACGCTGACCGTAAGCGCCATTTGGTGCCAAGATCATTGGGAATTGGTAGCCTTGATTGAACAAGTATTTTGCTGCTTGCGCCACTTCTTGTTCAGGAGACAGTGCTAGGTAACACATGTCTGTACCTGGTTGAACGTCTTCAGGAATGTTCAATGCTAGAGCTGGGATCTTCACGCCAGTTTCTGAGCCATCCAAGGTCGCTTGTAGCTTCTCAACGTTTTCTTTTTGCAGAGGACCAACAACAAAGTCGATGTTCTCGTTGATTAGACGCTGTTTGATTTGATCCGCTGAATAAGCGTGAGTATCGATCACAGTTAGCGTCGCGCTTGGATCGCGCATATCATCGTTCATCATCGCAAAGATGAAACCATCACGAATCAGCTGTGCTTGCGGAGCAAACTTGCCTGTAAGAGGCAGCAGTAGAGCTGTGTTGTTTGGCTTAACGATTTCTAAAGACAGAATGTTTTGAATTTCAACTGGTGTGTAAACCGCTGCTGGGTGAGATGGGTTTTCACTTAGCCAACGTTCAAGCGTGTTCTTTAGTTGTGGAATGTTGCTTGACAGGGTCTTTGAGTAGATTGCTAGTTGCAACCAGCCATCAAGTACATCTTCGTTAGGAGCCGTTTGCAGTGCCGTTAGTTCACTTTCTGAATAGCTGGCAAAGTTCATCCAAATACGGCTAGAGATCTCACGTTGTTCTGCTGATGAAGCATATTGACCCTGTGCAACCAACTGGCGGTTTGCTTCGAACGGTTGGTTCATGCTTTGGTAAGCATCTGCACGCAGTTCGTAGTAGTCTTTCCACTGTTCGCTTGGCAGTTTCCAGTTAGGTTGGAAGTTCAGCGTTTGCAGCAATTGTGGGTAATTGCCTTTCTTTTGCTGTATGGTCGCACGGGCTAATTGCCACTCTGCTTGTTGAACTTCGGTCAATTGCTGACGAGAAAGACGCTTGATCAGCAACTCCGCTTGATCCAATTCGTTCGCTTGAATTGCCGCTTTGGTTGCCATGATCAACCAGTCGTTTTGTAAGCTACCTTCGGTGCTATCCGCTTGAATCATGTAGTTCTGAACAGACTGTGTCGGCTCAAGTGTAATATCAACGCTATCTGGTTGGCGCGGGCCTGAAGAACAGGCGGCGAGCGTAATTGCCAGTGCAACAGGAGTAAGTAAGCGTGGTACACTGAGTCTCTTATGGTTCATCATTGCCGTGAGTTCTCTATAATTTTGTACAAAATTGTCTCTATATTAATCGTTGAAGTGATGGTAAACAAATGACAGATAAAAATAAGTTGCCGAATGAGGGGCCAACTCTCTACATCGTACCGACTCCAATCGGAAATTTAGCGGATATCACACAACGTGCTATCGAAGTTCTGTCGAATGTGGACATCATTGCCGCTGAGGATACTCGACATACGGGCAAATTACTGTCTCACTTCAATATCCAAACCAAAACTTTCGCGTTGCACGATCATAACGAGCAGCAAAAAGCGCAAGTATTGGTTGAAAAGCTATTATCAGGTCAATCTATCGCATTGGTGTCTGACGCTGGTACGCCGCTAATAAGCGATCCAGGATACCATTTGGTGACAAAATGTCGTCAAGCGGGCGTTAGAGTTGTGCCTCTTCCTGGTGCGTGTGCGGTCATCACTGCGTTAAGTGCGTCGGGCTTGCCTTCTGATCGCTTTAGTTTCGAAGGCTTTCTACCACCGAAAAGCAAAGGCCGTAAAGACAAGTTCTTGGAAATTGCGTCAGTGGAACGCACTTGTATCTTCTATGAATCGCCGCATCGCATTTTAGACTCTCTACAAGATATGTTAGACGTTCTTGGTCCAGAACGAGAAGTTGTCTTGGCGCGAGAGTTAACTAAAACCTTTGAAACCATTCAAGGAATGCCACTAGGTGAGCTGATTGAGTGGGTAAAAAGCGATGATAACCAACAGCGCGGTGAGATGGTTCTGCTTATTCACGGCCACCGTGACTCCACAGAAGATACTCTGCCAGACGAAGCAACTCGCACACTGGGTATTTTGACTAAAGAGCTTCCATTGAAGAAAGCCGCGGCACTTGCTGCAGAAATCTACAGCCTAAAGAAAAATGCACTGTATAAGTGGGGCTTGGAGAATCTGGGCTAAGCATAAAGAACGCTGACGCTTCGCTTCGAGAGGCGGGATTCGAGAAGTGAGCTTTGGCCGTCTAGTGCAAGAGCCGTTAGTTTTCAGAGATATTTAGATAAGATTGAGAAGGGAGTTGTTAACGCGACTCCTTTTTTATGAGTGCTGGTACTTTTAGAATGCTTCGCTTCGAGAGGCGGGA
>NZ_JAHGAC010000050.1:0-3271 GCF_030248355.1 Vibrio sp. B172a
AGAAATCTAGCTCTTTAACAATTTGGAAAGCTGACAAAACAATCTTTAAGATTGTTTGTAAAGTTCTCAATGTTTGTCTTTATGACAAACACCAAAAAACACATTCAAGTGTTCTTGGGAATATCACTTTTACAGTGATTATTCGAAATTGAGTCCGGCAAAATCGAAATGTCTCTCGCTCATTCAAATAATGAGAGACAACTTTGGTGATTTGAACATCAACTCGAAACTCCTTCGGGTTGTATGGTTAAGTGACTAAGCGTACACGGTGGATGCCTTGGCAGTCAGAGGCGATGAAGGACGTATTAACTTGCGATAAGCCCAGATTAGGTAGTAAAAACCATTTGAGTCTGGGATTTCCGAATGGGGAAACCCACTTACATAAGTAAGTATCGCTGCGTGAATACATAGCGCAGCGAGGCGAACCGGGGGAACTGAAACATCTAAGTACCCCGAGGAAAAGAAATCAACCGAGATTCCGAAAGTAGCGGCGAGCGAAATTGGACTAGCCCTTAAGCTTTTTATGCGTCAGGTGAAACTTCTGGAAAGTTGTGCGATACAGGGTGATAGCCCCGTAACCGGCAACGCATATAAAGTGAAATCGAGTAGGGCGGGACACGTGATATCCTGTCTGAATATGGGGGGACCATCCTCCAAGGCTAAATACTACTGACTGACCGATAGTGAACCAGTACCGTGAGGGAAAGGCGAAAAGAACCCCTGTGAGGGGAGTGAAATAGAACCTGAAACCGTGTACGTACAAGCAGTAGGAGCACCTTCGTGGTGTGACTGCGTACCTTTTGTATAATGGGTCAGCGACTTATATTCAGTGGCAAGGTTAACCATCTAGGGGAGCCGTAGCGAAAGCGAGTGTTAACTGCGCGACTCAGTCGCTGGATATAGACCCGAAACCAGGTGATCTAGCCATGGGCAGGTTGAAGATTGAGTAACATCAATTGGAGGACCGAACCGACTAATGTTGAAAAATTAGCGGATGACTTGTGGCTAGGGGTGAAAGGCCAATCAAACCTGGAGATAGCTGGTTCTCCCCGAAAGCTATTTAGGTAGCGCCTCGGACGAATACTACTGGGGGTAGAGCACTGTTAAGGCTAGGGGGTCATCCCGACTTACCAACCCTTTGCAAACTCCGAATACCAGTAAGTACTATCCGGGAGACACACGGCGGGTGCTAACGTCCGTCGTGGAGAGGGAAACAACCCAGACCGCCAGCTAAGGTCCCAAATTACTACTAAGTGGGAAACGATGTGGGAAGGCTCAGACAGCCAGGATGTTGGCTTAGAAGCAGCCATCATTTAAAGAAAGCGTAATAGCTCACTGGTCGAGTCGGCCTGCGCGGAAGATGTAACGGGGCTAAGTAGTAAACCGAAGCTGCGGCAATGCACTTTAGTGCATTGGGTAGGGGAGCGTTCTGTAAGCGGTTGAAGGTGTGTGGTAACGCATGCTGGACGTATCAGAAGTGCGAATGCTGACATGAGTAACGATAAAGGGGGTGAAAAACCCCCTCGCCGGAAGACCAAGGGTTCCTGTCCAACGTTAATCGGGGCAGGGTAAGTCGACCCCTAAGGCGAGGCCGAAAGGCGTAGTCGATGGGAAACGGGTTAATATTCCCGTACTTCTTACAATTGCGATGGGGGGACGGAGAAGGCTAGGTGGGCCTGGCGACGGTTGTCCAGGTTCAAGTGCGTAGGCTGAAGAGTTAGGTAAATCCGGCTCTTCTTAAGGCTGAGACACGACGTCGAGCTACTACGGTAGTGAAGTCATTGATGCCATGCTTCCAGGAAAAGCCTCTAAGCTTCAGATTGTAAGGAATCGTACCCCAAACCGACACAGGTGGTCGGGTAGAGAATACCAAGGCGCTTGAGAGAACTCGGGTGAAGGAACTAGGCAAAATGGTACCGTAACTTCGGGAGAAGGTACGCTCTTGATGGTGAAGTCCCTTGCGGATGGAGCTGACGAGAGTCGCAGATACCAGGTGGCTGCAACTGTTTATTAAAAACACAGCACTGTGCAAAATCGTAAGATGACGTATACGGTGTGACGCCTGCCCGGTGCCGGAAGGTTAATTGATGGGGTTAGACTTCGGTCGAAGCTCTTGATCGAAGCCCCGGTAAACGGCGGCCGTAACTATAACGGTCCTAAGGTAGCGAAATTCCTTGTCGGGTAAGTTCCGACCTGCACGAATGGCGTAATGATGGCCACGCTGTCTCCACCCGAGACTCAGTGAAATTGAAATCGCTGTGAAGATGCAGTGTACCCGCGGCTAGACGGAAAGACCCCGTGAACCTTTACTACAGCTTGGCACTGAACATTGACCCTACATGTGTAGGATAGGTGGGAGGCTTTGAAGCAAGTACGCCAGTATTTGTGGAGCCGTCCTTGAAATACCACCCTTGTAGTGTTGATGTTCTAACGTTGACCCCTAATCGGGGTTGCGGACAGTGCCTGGTGGGTAGTTTGACTGGGGCGGTCTCCTCCCAAAGAGTAACGGAGGAGCACGAAGGTGGGCTAATCACGGTTGGACATCGTGAGGTTAGTGCAATGGCATAAGCCCGCTTGACTGCGAGAATGACAATTCGAGCAGGTGCGAAAGCAGGTCATAGTGATCCGGTGGTTCTGAATGGAAGGGCCATCGCTCAACGGATAAAAGGTACTCCGGGGATAACAGGCTGATACCGCCCAAGAGTTCATATCGACGGCGGTGTTTGGCACCTCGATGTCGGCTCATCACATCCTGGGGCTGAAGTCGGTCCCAAGGGTATGGCTGTTCGCCATTTAAAGTGGTACGCGAGCTGGGTTTAGAACGTCGTGAGACAGTTCGGTCCCTATCTGCCGTGGGCGTTGGAAGATTGAAGGGGGCTGCTCCTAGTACGAGAGGACCGGAGTGGACGAACCTCTGGTGTTCGGGTTGTGTCGCCAGACGCATTGCCCGGTAGCTAAGTTCGGAATCGATAACCGCTGAAAGCATCTAAGCGGGAAGCGAGCCCTGAGATGAGTCTTCCCTGATACTTTAAGTATCCTAAAGGGTTGTTCGAGACTAGAACGTTGATAGGCAGGGTGTGTAAGCGTTGTGAGGCGTTGAGCTAACCTGTACTAATTGCCCGTGAGGCTTAACCATACAACACCCAAGGGGTTTTGATGGACTCAATGTAAGAACATTGAATGTGTAAATAGAACTTAACATCAGTTTTCCAGATTAAAGAATTTGCTTGGCGACCATAGCGATTTGGACCCACCTGACTTCCATTCCGAA
>NZ_JAHGAC010000051.1:0-1328 GCF_030248355.1 Vibrio sp. B172a
GATGTGGCAGTTTTCAAACTGTTCACCATTTTAATTGGCTGTATTTTCGAGTTTGCAGAAATTAAGAGGTGAAGATGATCTGGTTCTCCATTGCACTCCAAAAGCTCACATTCCCAAGTTTCGAGTAACCTTCTGTACTGGGATTCTAAGTACGCTGCAACCTCTGGCGTAATGCAGCGGCGACGGTATTTAGTTACAAGAACTAAATGGTAATGAATGTTATAAACGCTGTGATAGAGCGTGTTTTTTCAGAACAGTGCAAAATCAACACGCTATGGCGTAATAATCGCAAAGAGCATGGCATTTTCAACGCCAATGCTCAGAGTGAGCAAGTCACCATAAAGCGGGGCGCGCTAGCTTTCGATGGTTTTTTCCGTCGATTAAAAAAAGTGATAAGAAGGCTGGATTCCCGCGCTTTAAGCCATTCCAACCCTTCAAAGGTTGGGGTTATAAGGCTCATGGTGACGGTTGGAAGCTCCACCTAAAGGAAATAAAACATGGTGCAGTTTATCTGGCTGATGTTGGCATCGTTAAGATCCGAGGTAAAGCTAGAAACGCTGGCGGCAAGCCGAAAACTGCCGAGGTCATCCGTAAGAATGGTGAGTGGTTTATCTCTGTTTCTATGGAGTATGGTTCCATAGAAAGGCAGTGTAGCACTAAAGCTATTGGGTTAGATTGGGGCGTTTCTCATTATTTTTCGACTGTCGATCAGGATGGTAATTTTGAACAAGTTGGGAAAACCCACGCTACCTTAGAAACAGTAAAGAACAACTAGCCTCTTTGCAACGTGATTTAGCTTTAGCGAAAAAAGGGACTCGTGCCCATCGCAAATTAAAGCATCAAATAGCCAAACTTCATCAAAAGATAGTCCGTCAGCGGCTCGATTTTACACATAAAGAAACTGCAAAATTAGTAGAAGTGGCAGCATTAATAGCCACAGAAAAGCTGACCGTTAAGAACATGACTCGCAACGCCAAAGGCACTGCCGAAGAACACGGAAAAATGGTAAAACAAAAGGCAGGCTTGAACAGGGAGATCCTGAACACTGCACCAGTCATGACTCTTAATTTGCTGCGATACAAAGCGGAAGAAGCTAGTAGCGAATTTGTTGAAGTGCCAGCAAAGCAAGTTAAGCCAAGTCAAACCTGCCCAGACTGTGGAGCTAAGAAGAAAAAATCCTTAGCTGAACGTTGGCACTCATGTAAATGCGGTTGTGAGAAGCCACGTGATGTAGCCAGTGCGCAAGTTAATTTAAGCTGGGCGTTAGGTATTCAGGCTGGGAACCAGCCTAAAAGGGCAGCTTAAGCTTTCCTTTTGAAACGCCTTCA
>NZ_JAHGAC010000052.1:0-14918 GCF_030248355.1 Vibrio sp. B172a
TCCTTTTGAAACGCCTTCAAAACGCGTAGCGTTTAGTGGGTGTTGTTCATTTACTAGTAGTAACAGTATTCCTAGACAAACACGACTAGTCCTGAGAAACAAAAGGACTTGCTGTTTTCTTCTCCTGTAGATAATGTGAAGAAAAGGTAGCAGGACGAATACCGTAGCGAATGCAACAAAAATCAAACCGAAGTTGAGTCCACTCAAGATTCAAACCATACGCTCTTTGACTAGCACCAAGCCATAAGTTTGCAGCTTCCAGCCAATCGTTGCGACGCTCTTCTTGCCCAGCTCTAATTGCTAACTCTAAATATTTATACTTTATTTCGCTCAATTTAGCTACTCAATCTCAGGTTCAAGTTCGTAATCGATATTGGTGATACATCTTCCAATAGCAATTCCTTATAGCATGCTCAGTGTTGATGCTATTTTTCTTACCTTTATATACAATGACTTAAATTTAAAAGTTTATCCATTGTTTCACCTATTATAATAATCCAATAAAAAACATGGCAAACAAATTGTCAATAATTTTAGTATACGTTTAATGAAAAAATTGAATTGCAGGCCATATTTACGTATTTAAATTTGAACCGAGTTTACTTATCAGCTAGGTTAAAATATCTCGATAACGTGACTATTCACCACCCTATTGGGCGATGCTTCTTATTTCATTAGCCGTTGCTCGATAGTATCGAGACTTACGCGACTTCCATAAGCAGAGACGACCGTCCAGCCGCCTTTAATTCTAGAATACCTCTATCACGGAAATTAAGAGCAGCATTTAAGTCGCGATCGATATCTATAGCACCGTTAGACGGACAATCCAATTTGCGAACCTCTAAAGGCATTTCTTCCGTTTCATGACCGCAACAATGGTAAGTTTTATAGCTTACATACTACTGAACGAGCTTTATTGGGTAATTACCTTGCCCTTTTAGTTTTGTAGTCCAACTTAACGACAAAGCTATGCTATGAGGCATCTGCTATGTGTTTTGCTAGTTTGCGGTTTTTCATCATGTTTGCCGATTTCAATGTCTCAACTACCACTGCTTGGTTTTCGTCAGCGAGAGTTCGAGAGAGTTGGTGTTGAAAATCAGCGCGAGCGTTAGCCGTTTTCTCAACGCGTTGTACAAATCTTGGATTAGCTATCTTTCGGTCATTAGATTCAACGACAAAATGAAACAAGCCCAGGTCAATGCCTGTCACGGTTTTAACCGTGTGTTCAAGTGCGGGAGCGTCTTTTCCGTCATTGATAAGGATTGAAGCATAAAACTCGCCCGTCTTGTTTAGGCTGACGGTGATGCTTTTTGTCTTGCCAATAATGTCACGATGAATATTCGCCTCAATCGGCGTCATCTTCGACTATTTTAAAGCACCATTAAGAACCTTGACACCGACACAGTGATCGCTTGATTGCTTCCTGCGTGCGGGTAACGCGCCTTTAGCTTTGAATTAAGAGATACACCGTGGCGTCTGTACATGTGAGTCTTTATATGTAGAGCTTTATTATAGTTGGCGGTGCGGAAGTCGAAAAATCAGGCTCTTACGTAAAGAGCCAATCAACTTCAGATTAAGACGCCATCGCGTCTTATGCCTTATCTCCCCCGACTGCATCGAGCTACTAAAATAGCTTCTCGAAAACGCCCCCTTACCTTCATGTGATGACAGCTTCAACGAATGAACCGTCGAAAATGATGAATAAGAGAGTATAAAAAGAGAGCATTGTAAGGATAAGTAAATCTATCTTAAAGCCCATATACCTCTTTTTAAACTCCCTATTTATTGTATAATTGAAATTATAACAATTTATTTAAAAATAATTATTCAAATCGACGCCTAATCTTTAACAAGATATTCAACAAATTATCTAATTCATCATATGTATGTGAAGCATTGATAATAAACCTGAACCTTGCCATACCTAATGCAACGATAGGGTATTGTATAGCTACTGTATATATATTATTGTCAAATAACTCTTTTTCAAAGAACTTCAGTTTATCATCATCAACATATACAGGGACTATTGCACCTGAACCACCAGTTTTGAAATTTTTCTCTACCAATAGCTGTCTAAAGTATTTCACTTTATTTTCTAATATATTTTTTTCTATTCCTTGATTAATTCGCTTTAAGGATTCCAAAACAACAGCTGCGCTATGAGGCGGAATCGATGCTTGATATATGTAACTTGAAGACCAACGCAACAATGAACAATATTGACTAGATGTTGAGACAATTCCACCTACAGAAGCACAAGATTTAGAAAGAGTCGTCATAATCACATCTACACTATCTAGTACATCAAGTTCACTTGCCAAGCCAGCCCCGTTATCGCCGTACATACCAAATGAATGAGACTCGTCAACATACAGAATGAACTTATAATTGTCCTTCAGTTTAGCAATTTCTTTCATGGGAGCTTGATCTCCACTCATTGAATAAACTGATTCAATCGCCACCATTATATTTGTGTACTTATCATGATACTTTTCAAGTTTCCTACATAAGTCATTGATATCGTTATGCTTAAACCTTATAAACTTTGCTCCAGAAAGCTTGCAGCCATCAATTATGCTCGCATGACATTCTTGGTCGATAATAATTAAATTATGTGAACAGCTTCCTCCCATTAAACCAGAAATAGCGCCTAAATTAGCGGTAAAGCCGGTTGAATATAAAAGTGACTCTTCTTTTTTAAAGATTTCTGAAAACCGATGTTGTATTTCTTTATGTAACTCACAATGACCACCGGACATAGCAGAGGTGCCCGAACCGGTTCCGTATTTGGAAAACGCTTCAATACCAGCGTTAATAAGTTGTTCGTCTCGATTAAGTCCTAAGTAATGATTTATGCTCCATATCGTCATGTTCTTAGATGTGTTGCTGTTCAAAACTTTGCTCCGGTGATTGCTGCCACCAATCAGAGTTGCATCGTAGTACCAATTTTCATTTTTTTCTAACTCATTCTGTTTTTTTAAATACTCAGAAGTGATTTCAGATAGTTCAAAACAGCCTTGTTCGTACATTTTTCGCTTCAACAAACCAATAGGCATATCTTTCATTCTATTCACCTGTAACCATTATCAATACTAATAAATTAAGATTGTTGATAAATTAAGATTGTTGATAAATTGACTTAAAGAATTATTTGGATGTCACTTGCAATAGCACGTTACAGCCTGCGTGAATAACATAGACCAACTACATTCCTGATGACCATAGATCTCTATCATAAAGATTTAGCCCAAAGAAAATAATCAACAACATGCATATTAGTGTATATAGCTTTTTATACATAGTTATAGTTTTTAGTTGAATAAAAAAAACATCCTACACATCAAAAATGTAACAAAAAAGACGAATCATATATCACATCAACATGTAATTTTTGACAAAATAAAACCAGCAGTTAACAATATTTACTACTTCAAAGCCATAGAATCTATTGCTTCAATCGATGATATTTTCGTGATTTTTTGGCAACCACAAACAGTGGTTTTATATCCTTTTTGGGATTCAGTGTGACATCATGCTTACAGTACATGTGATGATTGCAATCTGATAAAACCTTGTTATACGCACACCGCCAAATTTAGCCATCAAAAATTCAGCTCGTTCTTGCGTTGGATAAATGCGTACTTTTGTTGCTCTTAACACTTCAGCACTCACCTATCTAATGCCTGGATATTTCTAACCTAGATGGGGTTATTAAAATGAGTGCCACAACAAATATTGGCTTCAAGACTGCCTCAGGAAAGGCATTAGAGTGAGCAAGTTGATCGTTCATTTAGTGTTGACTACGTAATACAGACGCAAGTTGTTGTTTGGAGTTATGAACGAGCAATTAAGAGAGGTATTTGAGTCAGCGCATGTAAAGCTTGAGTGCGGATTGTTAGAAATGGATATCGAACAAGATCACATTCATTTTCTGTTCTCATATCCTCCCAAACTTTCAATGAGCGTAATGGTTAACAACTTGAAAGCAGTTTCATCTCGTACGTTACGACGACAACACACCCTCCTTACAAGGTAGAGCAAAGCTCCTCTCTGTGGTCTCGTTCATACTTTGATTGCTCTGCTGGCGGTGCGACAATTAAAACACTAAAAACATATATAGAGAGTTAATCGACTCTAGATTAAGACGCGATAGCGTCTTACGCCTTCTATCCTCGTCCTCATCGGGCGGGGATAGAAGGCGAAATAACTAAAAGATCTTTCTTTCAAAATAAATAGGAGAGAATATTCGAAATGATTGAATATCAAGTAACAAAGATAGACTATTAGCCTTCGTTTTCGATGAGAATATCTCTAATAGCAGCGTCCAGTTTGTTCTGAATTTCTTTTGATAAGCGTCCAAACTCGTAAGAAAAGTTACGTCCCTTTACTCTCTTGCGAGCAAACATTCCCTTGCTATTAAACAATGCGAGCTGAGTAACTTCTGTGGTATCGTTGATTTGCTTAGCCTTAGCTTCAACGATTTTCAATTCACTCTTAATCAAGCCAACAATAGCGTCTTTTTGATCTTCAAGCGAATATTCAGCCTGAATGTTGACAAGTTTTTGTTCTATCATTTCAGCAAAAATGGCCAATTTTTCATTATCGTCACAAATTTTCATTACTCTATCTAACAGTGAGTAATCAGGGTGTGATAGATCGTTTGCTATAGGAAATAACTTAATAAGTTTTTCGTCGATACTTGCCGCTTTCATCGCTTTGCTTACGCCCGCTTGGCTAAGACCGACTTGCTTTGCTATTTCAGTTTGCGTTATATCTTTATTTGTAGCTTTAATAGCAACACACTGCAGACCAATTTCTCGCAGGTTGTGTTCTTTAGCGGTTTGCAGTTGTTTAGCTAGAGCTTTAGCATCACTAATAGTAATTTCATCTCTGGTGACAAGAATACGAAATGACTCAATATTGCCTTTCTGTAACAAGAACCAAGCACGCCGACGAGAACCATCCAACACATCTATTTTGCCATCAACTTCTCGACCTACGGCTGGATAGAATTGTTGAAACTTTAAAGAGTTTAAATCAGCCAAAGATTCTGCTGTCAGCAAAGACTGGTCGCGTCCATTTACATCGAAAGTTACTACAGTTTCATCACGAACTTGTTCATAGGACAAGGTCACTTCGTTGAATATAGCACTTTCACCAGACGCAAGTTGCCAGTTCATGTGCGGCCCGATAGATTCTATACCAAATTGAACACGGAGGTATTCCGCCGGGTTTGTTCCAATCTTCTCCATTTCAGCAGTTATCTGCTGTGTTAGGCTGGTTAAGTTAGCTTTTGCAGCGGATTGTTGAGCTTCAATAGAACCTGGGGCATTCCCCAAGGGACTACCACCTCTTTTTTTCGCCATTATTCTTACTCCTGTTCACGCCACACATTAAGGATGTCACGCTGGATTTGACTAGTTACTTCGTAGCTATTTTGCTGAGCTGTTTGAAAAGTAGACTTGCTTTTTGGGTACTCACTCTTAGACATGTCGAAAACTGTCGATAATAGAGAAGATGCCTGTCTAATCGCTTCGCTGTGTTTGAACTCTTTTGAGTACAAATAAGGAGCAAAGTGATCGTAGAGACTGTTCATAAGTTCTGTAGTAGTAGAACTATCTCGATGGTTTGTCAGTAGTATTTTCATAAAGTCATACCCATCATGATTAGCATTAGCTAATAATGCCCAAACTTGTGGAATATAACTAAAGTATGAGCAAGTCGCATCTATATCGTTTTCTGTAATGGAAAGTGGGAATACCACGCTGGTAGCGGCAAAATACGCATTGTAGGTCGCATAACCTAATGAAGGTGGAGTGTCAATAATAATGATATCAAACTCACTTTTCACGGCTTCAATAATTTCAGCCAAGATCGAGTAAGGAGATAACAACTTTTGACTAAAGACCTGTTCATGAAACCAACCTTCGATAGCTCGGTCACTCTGTGACGCAGGTAATATCCGTAAATTAGGTATTGTTGTTTCGAGAAATGCCTCAGATACAGCTTGTTGGAACGTTTCGTTCTGATCTAAATCGAAGTTTCGCATTATGAGATCACCAACAGAGAGGTTACCTTCTTGATCAGCTTCAGGTGCGTAGTACATTGATAAAGTTGCTTGACCATCCATATCGATTAAACCTACCCGATACTCTTGGTGAAATTCAGTAGCTAAACCCGACGCGACTGTTGCCGCAGATACTGTTTTCCCTACTCCACCCTTCTGATTTTGAATCACAATAACTTGTGTCGATTGAGATTCGCTACGCTCAAATTTTGGTTCCTTGCGTAACGTCACCGGCAACAGATCACGAACACTGTACATTTCTTTAAGATCGATGGACCACTGTGAATCCTCGTGACGACGTGGGTCAATTTCTGCAGCGGTCACGTACTTATCCAGGGTTTTTGCATCGATGCCTAAATATGATGATGCCTCTGCTCGTGTAAAGTTGCGGAGCTCTTTACGGTGATTAGCTAATAGACGCTGGTTACGACGTTTAATATAGGCATCAGCACCAAGTTTGAGTGACTGAAATCGCGTGGTAGTTTCCTGAGTATCCATTTCTGTCTCCAAATGGGGATTGAAAACAGTATATCCCTTAAATTTTAGTTAGTATAGTTAAAAGTAAGGGACACTCTTAAAAACTGTGATTTCCTTATAAATATGATCTTTAACATACAAGCACGGTTCTTAACCTCATGCTTAGCGCTCTTCTCATATAGATTTAAGGATCACAATTCCCGTTTTTGATCTTGACGAGTTCTTATCGCGTCATCTGTGGATGTCGTCGATTCAAAGTATTTTACGTGTCGTCATTCTGGCTGAAGAGTCTTCTATCGTTGAGTTGGAACCTAGGACTTCACTGGAAGCCTTAAACGATATGTTTTTACTAGGGGTTGAATAGTATGACAATGGTCGCGGTTTACGTAGGAACTGTGTGTTTTTTTATTGAAAAGCGAAAAAAAATTTCTCTTGTGGGTAACTGTGTAAATCTCTGATTTTCCAGTTATCCACATGAGCTATAAAGATCTATAGTTTCTATTTAAAACTATAACTACTATAAAAACTAAAAGATCTATAAGGCTTTTAAGTACTTGAAAAACAAAAAGAATAACTTAGCAAAAGATCATTATTCAGGTGTATAAATAACACTTTTTAGGTGTTGATGATCTTTTATTAGGTTTTAATGATCATTTGATAGGTAGATTCATTACATTATTTAGGTGTTGATGATCGTTTTTAAGGTGAAAGAATGACAAATCTTAGGTGTTAAACCTGTAAAATGACAAATCTTAGGTGTGCCATTCACATTTTAGAGATTCGACAGGGTCAATTGCATTTTTCTTGCCCAATATAAGACATATTTTAGGTAAGATTTCCTTTTCTATACCTTAAATATGTCTTAGTTCATTCTGTGTGACCTGATTTTTGTCAGCTTTAGGGTGAGAACACCTAATTGTTGTCTTTAATAGTCGGGGTTATTGCTAATTTCAGATAACGTGTCGATTTTATTAAGGAGGGAATCGATCTCATCTTGTTGCCCGTTATCTATCTCTGTAGCGCGAGCGAGGTGCCGTTTTGACAAGCTCTCTTCAACTTTCAGTGCATGTTGCTCTTTACCTATATAGCGGTACGCTATTGCTAAAGCTTCTAGCTCAGCCTCTGTCAGCATTACACTGTCCTGCAAGCGTTTGAGTTCTAGTTTTCGTATTGTTTTTAACGCATCGTGTTGATTTAGCTCTTCTATCGTTCCTAGTTTTATCCAGCGGAACATGAACTTGATGCCAGTGATGGTTCTGCCTTTCTTTATCACCTCAAACCCTTTTTCCCCATTTTCTCCTTCTAGGAACAAAAGCTCTTTTCTGATTTGAGGGTGATCTGTTAGTTCTTTGATACTTTCGCGAATACAACGTTTCATAAACACGCTGTTGTTTTTAAAAGAACTTTTATCCTTTTTGAGTTTTCCTGCCTCATCAAGTAGACCAAACACCCCTTTTAGTTCATCAAGTTTTTGTTGATGCATCTCGAATCCCTTATCTTTAAAACGACTAAGCAATTCATAGAGGCGTTTCGAGTATTCTTTTTTAACATCAAAGAAATTACGTGTGTTGATGAGAGCAAATCCTTGATTATATTCTATGTATTCTGACTTAAGCATGTCGTTTGGAACCATGGTTAAGATCCCGTTCTTGTATGCTATGTGTTTGAAAAGCGGACGGTAATCGAATTCAAGATCTCCTTTCGTGCTCTCGACTTTAATACCGATTTTTCTACTTGCGAGGCGATTAGCAACGGGACTAAGGTTGCTCCCTATGTGTTTGGATTCTACCCCCAACCACTCTGATAGTTGATGCGATGTAAATTCATAATGAGGTGTACTACGTTCCCAATCTTTTGCTTTCATGTGTGCGATCATTAGTGCGAACATATCGGCTTCGCGAGCTGACAGATCTTGGCGACTAAATACGAGCTGATGACCTTTTTTTATGTGCTTAGGTAAGTTGTCACTTACTACAGGGTAGAAGTATTCTTCATCACTCATCCCATCACTCCTTAAACTGACATAATCTAGGTAATTATGACATATTTTAGGTGAAGAGAAAGCTTCTTCACCTAAAATATGTCATTTATGAGATATCTAATTTACCTGTTTAAATTGCATAAAAGATAAGTGATTTTTTGCTATATGATGAATTGGAGTTCTATTATGAATTTTTGTGTTAGCGGCGCGACACGTGTAAGAAAGTGATTGTCACGTTAAAAGTTGAAGTATGAGTACAACAAATTAGTACTAAATACACGTGTGACACTGTCATTTATTTTCATACTAGCTTTGATCAGGTACACCACAAACGCCACGCAGAATCAAGGTAACTAACCTGAAAACCTGACCAATTCAACCGTCATTAAATGGTTAGAATATTCTGATATGAATCAATATATTGTCGGGTGATATGTCGTGTTGTTTTCTAGCGCCGCTTTTGTGCAATTTGTTTGGTATGATTATTCAGGCTGAATATTGACAATAGTGGCATTCTTTTGATTTTGTTAGTTGAACCATCCTTGCTGTTTTCGTCATCAAAGCTACAGGGTTGCTTAGCATACGTCTATTTATAAACAGAATGGCGCAACACAATGCAAAGACGAAATAAAACGATAAGTTTGATGTTATTCCATGTTGTTAAACCAACTTAGATTTCAAAAAGGCCCGCGAAAGGGAAGCGGGCAAAGTACTGCAACTTCTTAATTGAAACGACTTAAACTTTTCTATACCAACAGCTAGTAACTAACTACTACTAGTACTCATAATATCGCCGCAAAAGTGTTGTCAGGCGAGTTTTATAGCTCGAAAATTTGAACAGCATACGCAAAAACAGCCACTAGTTTACATATCCTCTCCACTCTTAAGTCGGATTATGTATAGATTAGTTATTTCCAACTTAAATGTAAGAGAAAAACCTGAACATTGTTGATGTTTCTTATGTGTATCATTCTCTAAATGTAATGTGATGTTTAAATTAGCCTCTGCAACGATGGAATGTTATTGGTGTGTTTTTATTCAAGAGTAACTGATACTTACAATTATGTTGTTATGACTAAGATAAAATGAGAGTTTTTTGTGCAGAACATAATGCAATGGCGCCAAATGGGCACCTATTTCTTTTTTGGAAGTATAATTTGCGTTGGAAGTGTTTATATATTTAATCTTAAACACGCGAATAAACAACTTTCAGAGTCACATGCCACCTACCAAGCCTACCAAGTTGTTTTACTTCAGGAAAAAGCCAGTTTAGAAAAAGTAAATCAAACGTATCAGGTTCGACTTGATAACCTAACAAAAAAATTAAATATAAAAGCAGCCCAATATGATCAACTTGGTGCCCGAATAGCATCATTAGATTCTTTGCGTATTCAAGATATTCCATATGTTGAAGGTCATGACGGTCAAATTAACCAATTAGAGCTAGACGTATTAATCAAACATTCATTAATACAAGCCATTCCTAATGGAAGTCCTACAAAATTTCAAAGAATCTCCTCTTTATATGGTGAGCGTAATCACCCGATATTAGGAGTTAGAAAACTGCATAAAGGTATCGACCTGGTATGCAGAATTGGCGATCCTATTATTTCTCCAGCTGATGGGGTTGTAGAAACTACCCGTTCAAATAAGAGAGGATTTGGAAATTTTTTGACTGTGCGCCATGGTTATGGTTTTACTACATCCTACGCCCACCTCTCAAAATTTAAGGTACGTAGTGGGGAGTTTGTCCGAAAAGGGGATGAAATTGCAACCTGTGGGAATTCGGGAAATTCTACGGGCCCCCACCTTCACTATGAAGTGCGTTTTTTAGGCCAGTTACTCGACCCTAAGAATCTGATGGATTGGTCTGCGCAAGATTTATCATCACCATTTGAAAACGAAAAGATAGTTAAGTGGACGGAGCTTATTCGTATAGTTGCAAAAAATATTGAGCAGCAAAAGCGTTTTTCTAATGATTGGACGGATAACATTATTACCGTCTCCGATACAGTTCCGAATGAAGAAAAAAGCAGAGGTTAAATTTAACACTAAAAGCTACTCCCCACTTTGTTTAATGAAATGATTGTTGTTTCATGACTGAATTCGCGAAGCGACCGGAAGGATGAAGATTATATTCGTGACGACTCACCGCCCCAATTCGGCCGATACTTATTTCCTTAGACGTTGCTCGATAGTATCGAGCAACGTCCATTAGTAGAGATGACCGTCCCGGCGGCATTAAGTAAGTCACTAACGATATCTGCAGTTTCTCAAGACGGATAATTCCATTTGCGAACCTCAAAGGCATTTCTTCCATTTTATGACCGCAACAATGGCCAGTTTTAGAGCTTGCATACCACTGATCGAGTTTGATTAGGTGCTTACATCGCCCTTTCAGTTTGTAGACCAACTTAACGATAAAGCTATGCCATGAGACAGCTGCTATATGTTTTATTAGTTTACGGTTTTTCATGATGTTTACAGATTTCAATTGGAGAGTTAGTGTTAAAAATCAACGCGAGCATTAGCTGCTTTCCCATGGCGTTTTCTACGTGTAATTGTGCTTTCGCTCGATTGGAACTGCCTTTGGCTTTTCTGGATTGGTGACGTTGCTCGCGACATTGAGTTCTCTTAGCGCGTTTTTCACTTCTTGGGTTAGCTATCTTTCTGCCATTCGACTCAATTGCAAAGTGAGACAAAACAGATCAACTTAGCTAAGATGAAAAAAACATTGACAGTCAAACTATCTAGACCGTTGGTGTAGACGTTTGTATCAAATCACTCGCTGCTTGTTCGGATGGTGTGGTGTTAAACAATCCCAAATACATCAAGCAGTACGATGCTTGCTAAAGCGCAACGTAAACTTTCAAAGAAAGTGAAAGGTTCTAATAATTTCAATATACAACGCCTCATCGTGACAAAGATCCATGAGAAGATTGCACATTGCCGTGTTGATTTCACGCATAAAATGACAGCGAAACAGATAAACGAAAACCAAGAGATCTGTACCGAGTCATTGCCAGTTAAAAACATGTAGAAAAACAAAAAGCTAGCAAAAGCAATTAGTGATACAAACTTTGGCGAAATCGTCAGGCCGCTTGAATACAAAGCTGCTTGGTATAGTCGAACCGTGTCTAAGATTGACCAGTGGTTCCCAAGCTCTAAGTTGTGTGCTTGTTGTGGCGTTTCGTATCAAGGTAAATGGTCGCTTGCTATTCGTGAATGGCGATGCGATTGCGGTTCTGTAAACGACAGCGATTTGAATGCCGCTAACAATATCCACATCGAAGGGTTACTGCTAGCAACATAAGTATTAGTGGTGGTAGTTTAACTCTTGTCTCGGTATTCACATGATGGTTTCAAAAAGATTAATCTGTTGTACAAAAACTGTTGGGGTAAAGGTAGGTCTCGTCTTTTTCTCGTTCTTCAATCTTCGCCTTATCTGTATCGTATGAGCAAATATCCCCGTCCTGATAAATTGTTTTCAAGATATTATGGTCGAGATAGGTTAAGCGAAGCATGCCGCGTTCTTTCGCTACAATCATAATTTGCACCGTTTTGGGTGTCTTAGTTGCGTCTTTTGAAGATGAGCACCCAAGTAACAGTGTGCTTATCAGAACTAGGCTAAGTCTTTTCATTCTTTGTTATGTCTTTCTGAGTGAACAAATGGATGTACATAGAGAACAATATCTCTCATCCTCTTCTCTAGTCCCTTTTGATATAAATAGTCATCCATGCGTTTTTTGTGTTCTATCTGGGCAAAACGGTTCTCTGCTTCACAAGGTGCTTTTTTTTTTTTCAATCATGAGCATGGACTGCTCGATGGCGAAATAAACCTAATCATCTTTATCTTTTGGCATTTATTGCCTCGTATGTTTTTTTAACTGCGTTGATTTATCGTTTATTGAATCAAAAAGCAAACTAATAAATGATCAATATTTTAAAAGTGCAAAGCAGTGGCGGAAAATGACATTATAAGTGGCGAATCTTATTCGTGTTTGTGATTCACTTGCTGTGCTGCTCCGGCAGCTTTCATTTCAAATGGTCTTATAAACAACTAGGACATTGCTTCGCTTTGTAAGAGGGAAGTGATTATCAAGCCCCAAGATTTATGGATGAAGCTTGGGGTTTTGGTAAGTATCAATTTGTTATTTATGGTTGCGGTTTTGGCACAGTGTCGCTCCTTTCACTCATATCAATTTCGTTTTGGTTCTGACTTTTAAAAAATCCAAAGGTTTCAAGATTGTAAACGATAGCGATATCACTTCGGTAGAGTTGGCAAAAGCGGGATTCAAGATGAAAGACTTGCACTTTTACCCTGTGGTTAGTCTCGATGAGTTAAAACGTGTGTTCCTTGACTTCTTGGTATCTGAATTGTCGTCAACTTGCTTTACTTTCCAGTTGAACGCTTACCCTTTTAGGGCGAGTCTCAGCACTATGGCTCCGGATACTTAAAGGGGAAAACCACATGACATTGAATTTCTAACAACTATGTGCGCGTAAGCCAAGTGGAAACATGAAGTACATTTTCATTGGCACGGTTAATAAGGCTCAGTTGTTGACGAAAACCTCAAGGTTTGGTCATACCAAAAATAGGCAGAGCGTCAAAGACTCATTCTTTGGTCATAACCATTATCTCTTTCGCTTGATGCTTAACGCTGTTTAACCGTAGGCAAAAAAAAACCGCTATCGAGCGGTCTTTTGTTTTCTGATCGTTATTTGTGGATTAAGCAATAGTCAACCAACATCGATTGTAGGTCTTGCCTATCACGTACCAACACGAGAGCTGCGGCGGTGTCAATGTGGTCATGATATTCATAGAGTAATTTGAAACCATCAAAGCTGAATTGGCGAATATTGTATATGCCAAGAGTCGTTAACTCGTGGCAAGGAGGGTAAAGTTCTGGATTATCAGTAATATTACTCTCAAACTTCTCTACAAGGGTTTCAATCCTCTCGACCACAACATCCTCTTCACTCCAGAGTGATAAGTAATTGATTTGGTCGTCTACCATATTTTCAAATGCTTCGGTGTATACAGTATTGGTGCTCATTAAGCCCTTCTTATTTGGATTTTCGAGCCGCCAATCTCTCCTTAAATTTGTCTGAACTGGTTGTTCGTCCAGCAGTCATATCTTCACGTCCAAAACTTACCAGTTTCATTAAAGCAATAGCCTGATCTCGTCTTTGGCGTTCTTCGTATGACTCCACAACATAAATCGGCTTGCCGTTCTGTGTTATGGTCATCGCATCATCTAAAGGAAGATCAGCTGCGTGTTTTTTCAAAAAACTTACAGTCTCTGTTCTCATACCTTCATGCTCATATCTCACGATGATTTTCGTATCAGCTATACTGTTATGGGTTTTTTATTTTATTTTCCCAGCAAGCATCAACACCTGTTCAGAAGAGTGAATATCTTCTGTACTATCAATATAACCTTTATGCCTGTAATGGTCAAATTTAGGCTAAATTTAGACTTGTGAGTGATGTTAAGAGATTTCACCGTAAACCCTTGCCTAATGAGGACGAGGGCATTCATCTGAATAACTAGATAAGCACAGCGCGAGCTAATCGAAAGTCTATTATCGAGCAATAATACATTCGATTGTTCATCGAATACTGGCGAAGCTTTTGGGCGCGGTAGAAACGGCTGTTTCCTACTCCCTCCCTCAGACCAGGTTTTTAATCTATGGTAAAGCACTATCGTTTACATGTCAGTGCAAGCTTAAATGGTCACATTCATGCATCAGGGTAGGTTGGGCACAGTCACGAAAATACATAAGAAGAATGAACTTGTGTGTGTTTTGAACAGTCACACATTAAGTGAGAATAGTCCTCACTTAGTATGGAAATTGTTTATGAAATCATTAGTTTTTGTTTTAACAGCGCTTTTATCTTCACCTGTTGTATACGCCGAACAAACGTCCCCTAAAATAATCAATTGTGCTGAAGTGCATCAGCTTCCAGACGGGAATTACTCTATTAGCATGGAGCTCATGATAAAAGATGGAAAAGCAGAGGTTGAGCAGTTATTTGTTGATGATGGAAGCGAGACAGAAGCAGAAATACCTAAGTTAGAACTACAAGGTTTTATAGGATGTATCGTACCTTTAGTTTCAAGTGAAGAGGTTGAGTTTGAAGAATAATTTGAGATTCCTTATGAGACATTTCTAACTTGCATCACCGTGTTACATTTTAAAGTTGTTGCAACACCATTTTTTGTCAATCCCATTTTAAAATGTCCTCTTTTCTCCCAAATAGAAATGTCCCCTTTGGGAGAAAAGAATCAAGGGTAGTGGGTTACTTGGTATGACTTGCTTTGAATTGTTCGGGCTTCTCTAAAACTGGATTTAATGTGCGTAACTACTCATTCATTGCTTGTCTTT
>NZ_JAHGAC010000053.1:0-7073 GCF_030248355.1 Vibrio sp. B172a
CACCACCAGGGCAACGCAATCAATGCGATGGTAACACCACCTGCTCTAACGACCTTCGCCGTGAGAACGAGGCGTACTTTAACGGATTAAGATTCTAGGTCAACAACAAATTTTATCTTTTTTATTCATGCGGTTAAAAAGCAGACTCAGACGAGCACTCTTCAGTCAATTCGATCAATCCCTAAACACATCAAACCATTCCAACCCTGCTCTTCACCTGCTGTTACTCAATCATCGCGTTTCTTTCTAGTTAATGTCAGATAGATTAAAAAGAGAAATCTATCAACAACTTTATAAATTACTCCCGCAAGTAATCTCATTTATAGGAATTAAAATTATCATTATTATACTCCGGTAACACTTCACTGATCGGATGTGTTGATCGTTATTATTCATCCCGTTAATCATACCTTTCGAGCAAAAGTGATTTTGATGTTTGTATTTTGCTTATTACCACTTCGCTATTTTTGGCGAAAATAAACATTCAAAGGTTGATAACATCATGAATAAAATGACAAAACTAGCCGCACTCGCAGTGGCAATGGCTTTACCTACCGCTTCCAATGCAGCTATTGGTGATTACAAAGTGGTCCTCATCCACGGATTTCAAGCCGATCAACTGCAAACTAAACCAGCGCCATCGCAAGTTGAAACAGAAGGTGCGGATTATTGGAAAGACTATTGGATGCAGTATGCCGATGCTCGCATTGATTGGCCCTCTCATGAAAGAGTTGAAGGGAAAATAGCCAGTGATTATGTATGGCCGAAGCTGCAAGAGCTCTCAAGAAACGGGACTTGCCAGCCGGGTTGCGTGTTGGTAACCCACTCAACTGGCGACCTAGTTGCAAGACATCTGCTCGATAACCAAGCAAACTGGTTAACTAACGCAGGGCTATCTCCACTCAATATTGTCGCGACTTTCGACTTTGCAGGCGCTGGTGGTGGATCCGAGCTGGGCGATATCGTTATTAACATCACTGAAGGTGGTGGCTGGACAAACAGTGCAATGCGTTATGCGATTTCACTCTGGCTTGGCGATATGCCATCAAAAAACAACACCGGTGTATTGAATGATCTAAAAGTGTCAAACGCTCGCCAAATAGCGATGTTACCAGACCACCGTATCCCTCGAATTCGTTTTGTTGGTAACGGCAGCGACTACCTAAAAGCGACCGCAAGCTTCTTGCCCGGAAAAGACGATGGTGTTGTAGCGGCGCATTCATCATGTGGCGCTTCAAGCTCAGGCAGTTTCGATAGCTGTTCTACTAATCTAGCTATGGACGGAAAAATGGCTTCTCAAAGTAAAGGAGTGGCTAGCTTTATGCCAAACCACTACCCGTTCATCATGGGTAACGGTTATAGCCACAGCGAAGTCATTGGGTCGAAACACAAAGGTAAAGTCACCTCCAGTAATACGTCGATTGCCTTAGCGGATGGAAAATCGGTAAGCGTTGACAGCTACCAAGAGAATGGATGGTTTGGAAACAAATACATTTACGTTCAAGGTTCTCAAAACGACACCATGTCGGAAATCGCTGTCGGCCTGTAAAGCGTCGTAATAAGCAAACCAACGAGCCAAGTTTCATGCTTGGCTCTTCTCACACAAAGCACGATGCAAGAGATCGATTATGAGTAACAAAAAGCCAATCGCCATTGCGGCTTTCGTTTTGATTGGGGCTACGGCGTTGTTTCTATCGCAACAAAATCAAGACGATGACTCCGCGAAGCAACAACAAGCCCAGCAGAATCAAACGGCTGCTTTACCCAAGCCAACACAGAGCGAAACCATCATTGTGGATAATTCGTCATTTCCTCCCGAAGAAGAGAGCGTCGATGTGATTGAAAATATGGCTTCATCCCATGACTTATCGTTGATCGCACAACGCCACGAAGAGGTCTTACAGTATCCAGCCTACTCTACTCCCATTACAGATAAGAACAGCCCGTATCTCGACTGGAATCATTTTGAAGAGGTCCCTGTTCCAGTGTTGAATGGAGAAGCCAAAGCAGCATTAAGCTTGGACAAATATCGTCATTTTTATCCAGACAAGATTGATGTTCGCTTAAAATCATCGGCAAACTACGTGACCGTGTCACTCGACATTATTGACGTAGAAAGCCAACAAACCCTCACCACTCTTCCTGTTCAAGAGAATGGTTGGCAAATAACACCAGAAGCAAACTGGCCACAAGAATTAAGATTGGTGGCACGCATCAGCTTTGAGCAAGGTGAAGATGTCATCAGTGCGGATTTACGCCTTTACCACTCTGTAGCCAGCATTATCAATGTAGACCAAGCATCTTCGAATAATTCCGATATGGTGATTCCTATTACAGTTCAAGTGGACAGAGCGGGTATCTATCGAGTTCGTGGCAGTTTATATCAATCAAACGGCTCGGCAGTGGCCTCTTTAGTACAAAAGAAACAACTGGCTGAAGGAGAACAAACCGTGGAGCTAAAAGCGTTCCACAATGTCTTACCCAATGGAAGAGCCGAGTATGAACTTCGTGACATCATGATAGAACGCATGTCTGGTTTCCCAGGTGAAAAAGCACAGTATGGCCAAAGTAAAGCAGAGTCTTATCCTGTTGGGTCATTTGATTCGAATACCCTATCCGATGAACCTTATGAAATGAGTGATAAAGAAAAGCAACAGCTTGAATTTCTTCACCAAGCCGCCAATTAGCCGGAATATTTGTTAGCTGAAATAGGTAGAACTGGTCGTCACCTCCTAAAATTAAACCATGTTTGATGTAGGAGGATGGCGATGAAGCTTCTCAACAAGAAGGTTGCGGACTTTAGATTGAGTGCAGATTCGGATCTGAACTTTCTTTTACCCCGTCATCTAATGCATGAATTCGACTACGCAAGAACACTCGAAAAAGGCGTAATTACCGAAACGGAACCTGAGTTTAACCATCAGTATCGAGTCACTTTACGACGAATTCGCTCTCTACTACTGCTTCTTAAGGCTAATTTCTGCCCCTTTGAATTCAAACTGCTCAAGCCCCACTTAAAGTTACTCATGAAGCAGACCAACACATTACGCGACTTAGACGTGTTTCTCATCGATAGAGAGCATTACTTAAATCGAGCACCAGAACACAGCGACAAATTAGCGTCGGTTTTTGACGTGATTGAAACGCAACAAATCGAAGCACTCAAATCTGTTAGGCAATGGCTCGCCTCTGATAGCTATCTCAAAACCTGCGTCATGATTGAAAACAGCCTTCGCCGAGCATCTCAATATGAGGTGGACAATGTCGAATCCATTGTTGTTTGTTCGAACAAAAGGATCCTCCACCATTACAAGTTGGTAAGCAATGCATGTAAAGGCTTGAACAGAAAAAGCAACGATGGTGAAGTTCATCAATTGAGGATTGAATGTAAGAAGCTCCGTTACTTGCTTGAATACTTTGCTCCTTTGTATGTTCCTCACCAAGGCCACCTTGGAATACAACACAGAGCGAATGTAAAACAGTTGAAGCAACTTCAAGACCGCCTCGGTGCGTTTAACGATACTTCCAATCAGCTCGACTTCTTTCGTAAGCAACAAAACGATAAGCAATTCACCAAGCCACAGCGTAGGGCGATTGGTCAGCTATTAACATTGGTAGAACAAGACCATCAATCCGCCAAGCTGGCGATTTTCGCTGACTTAAAAACCTTCAAACGTGAGATAAAGAGAAGCGATGCTCTCACCATTTATGCTTAGTTTATGCCCAAGCCATAAAAATAAACGCTATAGGCTGAGCTGTTTATTTTGCCTTTCCATACAGGTTCATGTTCTTTTCATATTTGACGTCTAGAGTTTGAAATTAACTAAGACAAAGAACAACAACGTGAAGCCTCTAAAACGATACCAATACGAACGCTACGCCGTACTCTGCAACCTTGCCTACCCCAGAGTCTTTAAACAGACCCGCTATGGGTTCGATCCTAATGGACAGCGCATCATTAAAAACGAGTTTGGCAAAACCATGATTCGTGTTTTATGGAGTAAAAAGCGCACAGAAGTCGTTGTTGTCATCAAGGGCTCACACAGCATTAGCGATTGGCTTTTGAACTTTGCCATGTGGACTCGTAGCTGCAAGCGCCTTGGACTTAACTATCGCATCCATGCAGGTTTCTATCATTTGTTGTTTCAAGAAAGCCAACCTTCACGAAATGAAGATCGTCTTGGTTTGAGCGTGATTGAGCGACTAGAAGCCACCGTCGTACCGCTGATTCTACAAGGCAAGCGCATCACCATTACTGGGCATTCATCGGGCGGCGCAATTGGTAGCGTGTTTGCCGATTATATCGAACGAAAGTACCCCAAAAGCATCAAGCGAGTAGTAACGTTTGGTCAGCCAGCAATTGGTGATTGGACATTCAAAAAACGATACAAGTTAGGACATAAAACCTATCGAATCTGTTGCGACATCGACATTGTTACCTTTATGCCTCCGGTACCTTTTCTCTACTGGCATGTGGGCAAAATGCTTTGGCTTTATAACGGTAGGATTTACGAGAACACACCAACGTTGATGCGGCTTGGACGCTCTTTGGTGAGTTGGTTGATACGCCCTTTTTCTTATCACTTAATGAGCAAGTACATTCGAAATAAAGACTTCTTTGATGAGCGGTAATCCAATGCTTAGCTTTCTCGGGATTTAAGGGCAGATATAAAAAGAGCCAGTATTAAACTGGCTCTTTCTTCTTGGTTCAGAATTACAAAGACGCAATTTCTTTATCAAGTTGGTATTTGTTGTCAGTAACGATACGCTCTAATACTTCGACGCGCTGTTTTAGGTCTTCTATTTGTTTATTAAGACCATCTCGCTCTTCTTTATTCATCTGCTTACGCTCAGAAATTTCGAGCGCTCTTACTTCTTTTCGATGATTGAGAATCAGCTTAACGATACCACCACCAAATATTGCACCGAATACAATCGCAACAATCAAAACGTCAGCCATAGATTCCTTTCCTTAATCTGCCTACTGATAATGCTCAGGTATAAAGTTACGCATATGTTTCATGAATATCAAACAAGACATTGATTAAATGCGTACTATTTTCGAAATTGGTCACACCTGCAATTCTATGAGCTTGATTATTTAACGCCGACCCAAACAGAAACCGAACCGCCGTTCACTGGGAACTCTGCCCAACCGTTAGCGTCAGTCCAGACTTCTTCCGTGCGAATACCTAACTTATCGACGTAACGCGTACTTGGTGAACCTGTGTACATCCATTTTGTACCGCCAGGGCCATCACTCATGATAACCGCCATTGAGTTCGGGTGTTCTGCATCCCCTTCTCGCGTCCAACCAATCACATCCCAATGATCAAGGTAAGAGTGCTGCTTGCCATAAGCATAATCTTTACGGGCTTTCACCAATTTCTCAATATACGGCACTTTCACCATGTTGATGTCGTGTCCTTTATCGCTGTATTGTGCGCCGTAGTAATCCGCGTAGAACACTGACGGATAACCTTCTTCACGAAGCAAAATGAACGCGTACGCAAGAGGCTTGAACCACCAATCCACTGGAGACTCCAGCGCTTGCAGTGGTTGCGTATCATGGTTCTCGACCAATGTTACCGCTTTCACTGGGTTGTCCTTCATCAAGGTGCCATCCATGATACGGCGCATATCGAAGTTACCACCCGAGCGTGAAGCGTTATAGAAGTTCATGTGTAGCGGTGCATCAAACAATGACATGCTGCCAGAAGTCTTAGTGATAAAGTTATGCAGATTGTTCACGTCGTAGTTCCAGTATTCACCCACAGTGAACAGCTCTTTGCCAGTCTTCCAACGCAAGTAATCGATCCACTCTTGTAGGTACTGGTACTTGATGTGTTTAACCGCGTCCATTCGGAAACCATCCACACCCGTCATGTTTAGGTACCACTCGCCCCAGTCTTTCAGCTCTTGCTTCACTTCTGGGTGATCCATGTCTAAGTCTGCATACATGAGGTAGTCGTAGTTGCCTTTTTCAGAACTGACTTCCCAATCCCATGCTTTGCCGTCACCTTTGAATTTGAAGATCGCTTTTTCTTTACCTGCGTCGTCCCAGTCGACCCCATCAAAGTGATACCACGTCCAATGGAAATCTGAGTATTTATCGTTACGCCCCGGGAAGCTAAATTCGACCCATGCTTCAATCCATTTGTCGCCGAGCTCAATATTTCGGTTGTTCCAATCGACTCGCTTGGTGTCGACCCACGATTTACCATCCGCACCGCCACGGTGGTTAAACACCACATCACCATAAATTTGAATGTTGTTTGCGTGTGCCGCTTTGATGGCATCGAGGTATTGGTCTTTAGTACCGTATTTGGTTCGCACCGATCCTTTTTGATCAAACTCCCCCAAGTCATACATATCGTAAACGCCATAACCGACGTCGTTGCTGCCACCAGCACCTTTATAGGCAGGCGGTAGCCATAACGCGGTAAAGCCGTTGTCAGATAGTGCTGGCGCGTTGTTTTCAACTTGTGTCCAGAGTGCACCGTCATTTGGCACATACCAATGGAAATACTGCATCATGGTTCCATTTTGAGCCGCCATTACCGGCGAACTGAGCAGCAAAGTTAAAGGTAAAAGTGTGGGTTTAAGGTTGAATGTTTTCATTATTTTTCTCTCACGTTTTAGGACGAAGCCCGAACTTAGAGAGCCGCAAGACAGGTAGAAGAAATCCAACTAACCGTCTGTTGTACAACAAAAAGTTCGGACTACAATCGTGGAGAAATTATCACCAATCACCCTCTACAATTATTGAGATGTGTAACATTTATAAAATCAATAGCTAATTGAGTGTAATTATTGAATCCCGATCAAATAATCAGGGAGGAGATAATAAGTAAACAGCAGAAAGAGGGATTAACGCGCGTCGATTTCCATTGCGCTAAAACGAAGAAAGCCCGTCATAATGACGAGCTTTCGAAAAGAATGGAGGCGCCTCCCGGAATCGAACCGAGGTCCACGGATTTGCAATCCGCTGCATAGCCACTCTGCCAAGGCGCCTCAACTGGAGCGACACACGAGGTTCGAACTCGTGACCTCAACCTTGGCAAGGTTGCGCT
>NZ_JAHGAC010000054.1:0-5023 GCF_030248355.1 Vibrio sp. B172a
AGGCACCATATTTGGTGCACTTGCTTAAAGCAAGACACAAACAGAATAGTTCCTCCTTAGCTCAGTTGGTAGAGCGACGGACTGTTAATCCGCAGGTCACTGGTTCAAGTCCAGTAGGAGGAGCCAAATTAGAAAGCCAAGTCTTCGGACTTGGCTTTTTTCTTATCTGCAATACTCAACACACTCTCCCCTACTTTCTAATTCCGTCGAATCTTCTTCACCTCCACCAAGAAACATCCCTATTAACTCCTGGTTAATTTGATAAAAAACACTTATTTCACGCTAAAAATTTAATCCAACTCATAGTTTCAACACGACCGCATAGGCGCTTGTATACAAGTTCAATATGATGAATTTATTATTACGCCCCCTTATAAGCTATGCATTGCATAGCATGAAATACGTCTCGTGAGCTAACTATGAAATTAAAAACTCAAGCCTATTTATTATCTGCAATCATATTGGTTGCCCTACTTGCTCTTACAGCAACAGGTCTATGGACATTGCGTGTAGCAAGTAACCTTGATAACAAAGCTCGAGTTACTGAGCTATTTAAGAGTGCCTACAGCATTCTGACTGAAGTTGAGCAAATGGCAGTGGAAGGCAAAATGCCAGAAGCTGAAGCTAAAGCGCTGGCTACTCGCCTACTTCGCAACAATATCTACAAAGACAACGAATACGTTTATGTTGCTGATGAGAACATGATGTTCGTTGCGGCCCCACTTGACCCTCAACTACATGGAACAAGTTTCCACGATTTCCGCGATGGTGATGGCAACAGTGTCGGTCAATTAATTTTAGATGTGCTGGGCCGTAAAACAGGTCAGATCGTTGAATACACTTGGACACAAAAATTGCCTGACGGCACGATCGAAGAAAAGCACTCTATCGCAGAGAAAACACCGCATTGGAACTGGGTGGTCGGTACTGGTATCGGCTTTAATGAAGTCAATGCACGCTTCTGGTCTACAGCACAATGGCAGCTAGCGCTGTGTTTAGCGATTGCTGGCGCGATCCTAGGCGGCTTAATCATCTCTATCCGTAAGATGCTTAACCTACTTGGCGGTGAGCCAAATGACGTTAGACAAGCCGTTCAGGCCGTCGCTCAGGGTAATATCCAAACCAGCTTTGAATACACAGCCCCTAAAGACAGCATCTATGGCGCCGTACAAGAGATGAGTCAATCTCTGGCTAAGATGGTAACTAATCTGGATGAATCAATGCATGCATTACGTTCAGAGCTATCAGCGGTAGAATCTCGCTCTAATTCAATCGCTGATCTAACCATGTCTCAGCAGCAGTCAACGGCGATGATCGCAACAGCGATGACAGAAATGGCTTCTTCAGCTAACCATGTTGCAAGTTCGGCAAGTGACACTGCACACAACACTGATGAAGCAGACAAGCAGAGCCAACACACGCAATCATTGATCCACAGTACGGTCGATAATATTCAAGGCTTAGCAACTCAGCTAAACACAGCAAGTAAAGCGGTTGCGGATCTTGACCAAGATGTAAACAGCATCGTGAAAGTTCTCGACGTAATCGGCGATATTGCCGAGCAAACTAACCTACTTGCGTTAAATGCCGCCATTGAAGCAGCTCGTGCAGGTGAACAAGGTCGAGGCTTTGCGGTAGTAGCAGATGAGGTGCGCAACCTAGCAGGACGCACGCAAGACAGCACAAAAGAGATTCAACAGATGATCTCTAACCTTCAAGAAGGTTCGCGCAATGCTATCCATACAATGGAAATCTGTGCCGAAACCAGTGAAAGCACGGTAACTGAGTCTATGAATGCCTCAGAAGCGCTACAACAGATAGTGACAGCACTAGAATCAATCACAGCGATGAGCCAGCAGATTGCGACTGCAGCGGCAGAACAAACTCAAGTGAGCGATGATATTGCACACCGCATCAACCTAATTGAAGAAAGCGGAAGCCAGCTAAATACGGTGGTCACAGAAAGCCAATCAAGCACACAAACATTGGCATCTTTAGCGGATGAACTTGAAGGTTGGGTGAACAAGTTCTCAGTAAAGCACTAGTTTAAAGTCAATTGTTCAATAAAAAGCACGTTTTCAGACGTGCTTTTTTGTTTTTATCGCCTTTATTTTGCGACAGAGCGCCCTACTTTTCTTAAAACAGCGCTTAAAGCATGGTGCATTGCTGCTCAAAATGCATAAAAACAGCCCACTCCGAGCACAAATTCATCAAACGATATTTTATTTTAATTTTATTGTTGACCTGAAAGCCGAAAAGCCTTTTAATACACCTCGTCGCCCGGATAGCTCAGTCGGTAGAGCAGAGGATTGAAAATCCTCGTGTCGGTGGTTCGATTCCGCCTCCGGGCACCACAATTTAAAATTGTTGGTGTCTAACACGAACAATAGAAAGAATAACGGTACGCCGACTTAGCTCAGTAGGTAGAGCAACTGACTTGTAATCAGTAGGTCACCAGTTCGATTCCGGTAGTCGGCACCATTTATTCTTAAACAAGATAATTCCTCCTTAGCTCAGTTGGTAGAGCGACGGACTGTTAATCCGCAGGTCACTGGTTCAAGTCCAGTAGGAGGAGCCATCTTTCAGTTAGTAAGTTGATTACTTATTAACGAAAATGTGCCGACTTAGCTCAGTAGGTAGAGCAACTGACTTGTAATCAGTAGGTCACCAGTTCGATTCCGGTAGTCGGCACCACTTATTAAAATTTGTTCCTCCTTAGCTCAGTTGGTAGAGCGACGGACTGTTAATCCGCAGGTCACTGGTTCAAGTCCAGTAGGAGGAGCCATATTAGAAGAAGCCGCATCACTTGATGCGGCTTTTTTGCATCTGAAGAAAACTCCCCTCTTCATCCAACTTTATCTCAATAAACAAAAAGCCAGGTGATGTACCTAGCTTTCTCTTTTTGTATCGTATCAATGAGTGTCTAAGCGGAAGGCTAGCTCAAACCTCCAAGGCAGATGTACTTCGTCTCTAGATACTCATCCATGCCTTGCTTAGCCCCTTCACGGCCAATGCCAGATTCTTTGATCCCACCAAACGGTGCCACTTCCGTAGAGATAATTCCTTCATTTACCCCCACCATGCCATATTCCAAACCTTCACTAAATTTGATGATGCGCTTCAAGCTGTCGGTGTAGAAGTAGCAAGCCAAACCATACTCGGTGTCGTTCGCCATCGAAAGCACTTGCTCATCATCCTCAAAACTAATGACTGGCAGAACTGGGCCAAACAGCTCTTGTTGCACGATCGCCATGCCCTGTTCCACATTATCTAAGATAACAGGCTCCATAAAGCGCCCAGAGCGTTTTTGAGGTTGGTTGAGTATCTTTGCCCCTTCTTGTACTGCCTGATCGATCACTGCCTCTAGACGATGTTTAGAAGCCATAGTAATCACTGGACCAAGAGTGGTATGTTCCTCAAGACCATTACCGACCGTAAGGCCTGCCGCTTTTTCCAGAAGCTTAGCTAAGAACACCTCTTTTACGCTCTGGTGCACATACAAGCGGTTGGTACACACACAGGTTTGTCCGGCATTACGAAACTTAGACGCAATCAAGCCATTAGCTGCTGCTTCTAAATCTGCATCGTCAAAAACAATAAAAGGTGCGTTGCCACCCAATTCCATAGAAGCGGCTTTAACCGTATCGCTTGCTTGTTTCATTAAGATCTTGCCGACGCGTGTCGAACCCGTGAAAGAGATCTTTTTAATACGCGGATCGGTACTTAATACCAAACCAAATTCTGCTGCTTGTTCAGAAACAACGGTAGACAATAGAGCTTTAGGGATGCCAGCCTGATGAGCAAGCTCCACCACAGCCAGAGCAGTTAAAGGCGTTAATTCAGAAGGTTTAATGATCATCCCACATCCCGCAGCCAAGGCAGGAGCCGCTTTTCGAGTGATCATTGCAATAGGGAAATTCCATGGTGTAATCGCAGCACACACACCAACAGGCTGTTTGATGGTAGAGAGGCGTTTATCTACCGCCGGTGCAGGAATTACCTCACCATAAGCACGTTTAGCCTCTTCTGCGAACCATTCAACAAACGATGCGCCGTATGCGACTTCTCCACGGCTTTCAGTAAGAGGTTTACCTTGTTCTAAGGTAATGATGTTCGCGATGTCTTCCGTATGCTCTACAAGCAATTGGAACCACTTTTTTAGGGAAGCGGAGCGTGCTTTAGCACTGAGTTTTGCCCACTCGACTTGAGCCGATTTACACGCTTCTATTTGCGCATCTAACTCATCCAAAGAGCTAGGCTTTAAGCGAATCAGTTCTTGCTCAGTCGCAGGGTTAATAACGGCAATCCCATCTTGAGAAGACAGGCTTTCGAATAAGACTCTTAGCGTTTCACTTTCTATCTGCTGCATCATTAGGTTGTACTCCCATAAGAACCGTTACTAGGTTAATCCTTCTGGCAAATAAGAGTAAAGCAAACAAAGTTTTCTTCAGCGTAAATATGAGAAGTGATTACCCTGTAGGGTTAATCGGTGATACAGAGAAGAGAACGCCAACAGAGATAGCTATGATTGAAGAAGGTAACCATTTAATGGGTCATAAGTTTGGTGTCATTGAATGTCCCCATTCTTTGATAGACAAAGCATTAGAGGTCATCTCGAACGTAACCAAATGACAGAGTAGATTTTCAATAAACGTGGATAGACTGGGGCGTATATCTGAATTAATAGTTCGGCTTGTAGACTAAGGATAAAACCTTGAGAGCCTTACTTTCCTATAAACGAAAATCATATCCCCTAAAACAGTGAAAGCTAGCACGAAGGCTGAATTTCTAGATAAGTGTTGGAGCGGCTGAGCTTGCGCTCAATTGGACTCGCACACGAGCGGGACTCGTTGGTCGCAGACCAAAATAATATCGTAAATACGAAAAGACCCCAGCATTTCTGTTGAGGTCTGGAATAAGTGGCTAGTCGGCGGGGACGCCTAGTTCGGGGTTGCGGGCAACCGGGACTCATTCCCTGAAAGGGAACATTTTTGAGCTTTAAAATGACAAAACCCAGTCCGAA
>NZ_JAHGAC010000055.1:0-1148 GCF_030248355.1 Vibrio sp. B172a
GAAGGCCAATCACCAGTTGTTACAGTGGAATCTGGTGATGGTCCGACTAACGGCAGTGTGATTGTTAACAACGACGGTACCATTACCTACACGCCAGACCAAGATTACAACGGTGCGGATGAATTCACTTACACGGTCACCTCTGGCGGCGTCACTGAAACCACAACAGT
Organism: Vibrio sp. B172a; assembly: GCF_030248355.1. Taxonomy (NCBI): domain Bacteria; kingdom Pseudomonadati; phylum Pseudomonadota; class Gammaproteobacteria; order Vibrionales; family Vibrionaceae; genus Vibrio; species Vibrio sp. B172a. The sequence goes on from NZ_JAHGAC010000055.1 coordinate 171, forward strand.
TACGCTGAACGTTACTCCTGTTAATGACAAGCCTGTGGTTGAGAATACCATTGCTGACCAAGTTCTATCTGAGGACTTTACGCCTTATACCATCGATTTAAATGACGCGTTTAGCGATGTTGATAACGCAGACAGTGAATTGACATTTAGCGTTTCTGGTAACAGCAACATTCAAGTTTCGATTGTTGATGGTATCGCAACTATCACCCCAACCGCTGACTGGAATGGCTCTGAAGAGTTGACGTTTACCGCGACAGATCCTGATGGTGAAAGCGTTAGCCAGACTGTTGATTTCACGGTTAACGCCGTTGCCGATATTGTTTCGGACAGCGCTAATATCGTTGAAGACACACCAACCATTTTGGATGTGTTAGACAATGATAGTTTCGAAGGCCAATCGCCGGTGGTATCGGTAGAAGCGGGCAATGGTCCTACAAATGGCAGTGTGGTTGTTAACAACGACGGCACCATTACTTACACGCCGAACCAGGATTACAACGGTGCGGATGAGTTTACCTACACAGTCACTTCTGGTGGTGTCACTGAAACAACGACGGTCACGCTGAACGTTACTCCTGTTAACGATAAACCAGTGGTAGAAAACACTATTGCTGACCAAGTTCTACCGGAAGACTTTGCTCAATACACCATCAACTTGAATGACGCCTTTAGCGATGTTGACGACGCAGACAGCGAACTGACGTTCAGCGTTTCTGGTAACAGCAATATTCAAGTGTCGATTGTTGATGGTATTGCGACGATCACACCAACCGCAGACTGGAACGGTTCTGAAGAGCTAACGTTCACTGCAAAAGATCCAAGTGGTTTGGAAGTGAGTCAGACGGTTGATTTCACAGTCAATGCCGTTGCCGACATTGTCGCAGATAGTGCAGATATCGTTGAAGACACACCAACCATTTTGGATGTGTTAGACAACGATAGCTTCGAAGGCCAATCTCCAGTTGTATCCGTAGAAGC
>NZ_JAHGAC010000056.1:0-6436 GCF_030248355.1 Vibrio sp. B172a
GCTCCGCCACTTATTTCGAAGACCTCGCTTTTGCGAGGTTTTTTTGAATCTACAATGTGATAAGCTGTAGTTTCTACAGGGGTGTAGCTCCAATTGGCAGAGCAGCGGATTCCAAATCCGCGTGTTGGGAGTTCGAATCTCTCCACCCCTGCCATATTTAAGGCTCTAGTCTTTCGACTAGAGCCTTTTTCGTATCTGGAGAAAAGAATTCCAGCCTGTTGGAAGAGCAACGGATTCCTCTAATATCAAAATAGCGCGTAGTGGGAATTAGATCGCCAGCCTGCCCCAATCTCTGAGTCCAACCCCTGAAATATTTGAGGTTCTAGTAGAAATACTGGAGTCTTTTCGTTTCTGCCCTTTTCCTAGTTGTTCTTTATCTGAAACCAAAAAATGAATCGAATCCTTGGGGTTATCGCTTAGCCCTCCCGCGTAAAGTACTCAAGTCTCCCGATAGAAACGTCGAAGCTAGGAAACACTATACGTCTGCTTACTCGTTGGTTCGTCTAACAATTCCTTCCTAAAACAATTTAACGCCATAGGTTAATAGTCCTTTGAAAGGGTCAGAGGGAAGTGGACAGCTACGTTCTTTGGTGTTGCCGAGAATAGAGTAGAGTGCTTACTGTTTGCTCTCTATAGTGGCTTGCTAATCCCTGATTACAAGTAACAAAAAAGCCCAGTATGAAAATACTGGGCTTGCTTATAACTTAAGTAGACGTCTTAAAGAATACGTTTAAGCACGCCATCTGCTTTAATTCGTGTGATCTTGCGAACCAGCTTCTGAACGCTTACTGGGTAGTCTTCAACTTTTTCTAATTGTCTATATGTACAGATAAGCTGAGTATGTTCAAGAATGTTTGCAACTTCTTGCTCAAACTTGTCGGTCATCTTCGCGTAGTTATCTTGCACTAATAGACCATTTTCTAAGTCTAGAGACCATGCACGAGGATTCAAGTTATTACCAGTCATCAGCATGTAGCGCTTATCAACCCAGATACCTTTTAGGTGGAAGCTATTATTTTCATGCTTCCAAAGGTGGATAGACAGTTTGCGTGCAGCAATGCTTGCCTCGTTGGCTTTCGCAAATCGGCGTAAGTTGAGTTCGTATAGATATGGTAGGCCACCTATGGTCTTGAACTCTTCTTCCGGAGAGATGTAGAAGTCGTTTGCCGTTTTATCACCCACTACGATAGTGACTTTTACACCACGCTTCATTGCGCGTTTCACTTCGCGATTAATCGCTTTAGGGAAGTTAAAGTAAGGGGTGCAGATGAAAATTTCGTTCTGAGCGGCAGCAAGCAGCTTAACGATTTTCTGATTGAGTAAATTACGACGTTTGCCTAGGCCAACAAGCGGCGTGACTTTTACATCTTCTTCGCTAGCGAGCTCAGTTTCGAACTCATAGTTAGCGCGTGCTAATGAAGAGCGAAGTTGGCGGATGTCTGCTTTGATTTCTTTTGTTTCAGGCTTATCTTTGCCCGCTAGGTCGTTGACTGCAGGGTGAGCGATCATTTCGTCTTGGATGAATCTCACCATAGAGTCAGCTAATGTTTTGTGCTGAATGACATGGTAGCGGTCGAAGCGGTAACGATCGTTGTAGTGTAAATACACGTTATTGAGGCTAGCGCCGCTGTAAATCACGGTGTCATCAACGATAAAGCCTTTAAGGTGAAGTACTCCAAAGACTTCCCTTCCACGCACTGGAATTCCATAGACGGGAATAGAGTGTTGGTATTTCTTCGCGAACGCTTTGTAAAGTGCTGCGTTGCCTTCTGATGACTCTGCACCAATAAGACCTCGTTGCGCTCGGTGCCAATCTACACAGATATTGATGTCCAATCCAGGATTGCGCTGTTTCGCTTCATAGAGCGCTGTGAAGATTTCACGGCCAGCTTCATCATCTTCCAGATATAGAGCGACTAGGTAAATTCGCGACGTTGCTTTGCTGATCGCATCAAGAAGACGAGTTCTGAAAGTCTCTGCAGCATGCAGAACTTCGAAGTCTTCAGGCTTAACAGCGAGACTTGGCAACTGTTCGAATGGGTTCCTACTTACTATCATACCGGTGTGAGTACCTTAATTAAGTGCAATATTGCGAACCTGATATTTTACCAAAGATATGAATTCTATGGCTACAAAACCACGCTGTTTGGAGTGTCAGAAGTAATGAATTGCATTGGAATGAGATCTTTACCACTGTCTACATAGCGCAGATACGCCATTTTTAGAGAGTTGGGGAGTGTAGAGCTATCAATGGTTTTGAATCCGTGTTGAGTGTAATAGTGCTCTAAATGATTAAAAGCAAAGCAATAATCGCCATCGCTGAAAACTGTGTTTTCACAATGAGTAAGCAAGGCATTCCCTACACCTGTCCCTCTGTATTCAGGGACTACGAGCATACCTGTCAATAGGCGTGATTGCTCAATGGTCTTCAATCTTAGTAAAGCAATGATACTGCCCTCTAAGGTGGCGGTTACGATCAATTCGTCTCGCTTTGCTCTCCCTGCGGGATAATGAGCTTTGTACAACCTCTTGATGAGAGGCAGTTTGATCGGATTTAACACTTCTATGATTAATGAGCTAGGTATTGTCACTGCGGCTAAAAGATAACTAATGTAGAATGCTCATAGTTTAAGAGAATCTCATCTGGCGTTGCAAATCCACTATGGAAATTAAGAAACACGCGAGCCTTAAGGCTTTTCACACATTTGGTATAGAACAAACTTGTGCGTATTTAGCGATCGTTGAATCTGTTGACGACGTGATACAACTCTTCCAAGACAAAGCTTATCAAGACATACCTAAGCTCTTCTTAGGTAAAGGCAGTAATATGCTGTTCACTCAGCACTATGAAGGTATGGTGATAATCAACCGTTTAATGGGTAAAACCGTGACTGAAACGGATGAGCATTACTTACTGCATATTGAGGGGGGAGAAGATTGGCCTGATTTGGTCGAATGGAGTGTTAAGCAAGAGATGGGCGGCATGGAAAACCTTGCGCTTATCCCAGGGTGTGCGGGTTCGGCGCCAATTCAAAATATCGGTGCTTATGGTTTAGAGCTACAAGATATTTGTGAATATGTCGACATTCTTGATTTGGCTAGTTTTGATACTAAACGAATGAGTGCCGAAGAGTGCTTGTTTGGTTATCGCGACTCTATCTTCAAGCATGAACTATATGAGAAGTGTTTTATTACTGCGGTTGGTCTCAAGTTGCCTAAGCAATGGCAAGCTATTAATCAATATGGCCCTCTACAAAGTATTCCAGAAGAAGAGCTCAGCCCACTCGCTATTTTTGAACGTGTTTGCCAAGTGCGCATGGAAAAATTACCGGATCCTACAAAAGTGGGCAATGCGGGTAGTTTCTTCAAAAACCCCGTGATCAGCCAAGATCATTATGATCAACTCATTCAGAAACATAGCAACATGGTGGCTTACCCAGCAAAAGAGGGGATGAAGGTTGCGGCTGGTTGGTTGATTGACCAATGTGGGCTCAAAGGCGTGTCAGTCAATGGGGCTCAGGTGAACCCATTGCAAGCTTTAGTATTAACCAATGTAGATAATTGCAGTGCTAGCGATGTGGTCGAGTTGGCTTCTTTAGTGAAGAAGACAGTTTGGGATAAATACCAAATTGAACTAGAGCATGAAGTCCGCTTTATGAATAGCAAGGGCGAGACCAATTTAGCTAAAATTGAGGCAATGCAATGAGAAAAGAACACTCAGTAAAATTGCATATTCTCAAAGCGCTCAGTGACGGAGATTTCCATTCAGGAGAAGCGTTAGGGCAGGAGTTAGGTATCTCTCGAGCTGCCATTGCTAAGCATATCAAAGGGCTTAATGATTGGGGGGTGGATATTTACCGTATCCAAGGGCGAGGGTATCAGCTAGCCCAGCCTTTGCAGTTGCTCGATGAGACTCAATTGCAAGCTAAAGTAGAGACGCCAATAGAGTTGATCTCGGTTATTGACTCTACTAACCAATACTTGCTTGATAAAGTGAATGAGTCAGACAAGGGGCGAGTTTGTCTTGCAGAGTATCAGGCTAAAGGGCGAGGAAGGCGTGGACGCCAGTGGATATCTCCCTTTGGAACAAACCTTTACTTATCGATGTACTGGCGATTGGATGCTGGTATGGCTGCAGCGATGGGCTTGAGCTTGGTTGTTGGTATCGCTGCTGTAGAGGCAATAGAAAGCCTTGGTATCGATGGCGTCAAATTGAAGTGGCCGAATGACATCTATTACCAAGATAAGAAATTGGCGGGTATTTTGGTGGAAATGTCGGGTCAAGCCGGTGGAGCTGCGCATTTGGTGATCGGCATGGGGTTAAATATCGGAATGCCAGATATGCAGCCAGAAATTGATCAACCTTGGACGACTCTGAACCAAGTGAGTGATGATGTTTTGATTGACCGCACTCAGCTAGCGATAAAGCTAATCGAGCATTGGAAAAACGCGCTAGAAGAATATGAAATGGCGGGATTGGCAGGTTTTGTTGACCGCTGGAATCGTTTAGATAATTTTATTGGACGCTCAGTTAAACTGTTGATGGGGCCAAGAGAGATTCATGGCATAGTGAAGGGCATCGACCAGCAAGGTGGGGTAGTGCTTGAAACTGAAAATGGATTGGAGACCTATGTTGGCGGAGAGATCTCCTTAAGGAAAAATGACTAGCCCTGTCGTTAAGGGTAAGGTTACTTTCTCAAAGAAACCTTATCCACCAAATGGCTTGGGCCTTTATGCAGAATCAGATGAGCCCTTTCACGAGTTGGAAGGATATTGTGTTCTAAGTTCAGCCCGTTGATTGAATGCCATATGTCTTTAGCTTTATTTTTCGCCTCTTCTACAGATAGCTGGGTATAGTGGCTAAAGTATGAGCCTGGCTTAGTAAAGGCACCTCTACGAAACTTCAAGAATCTTTCTATATACCATTGCTCGATGGTGTCTGTTTCTGCATCCACATAGATAGAAAAATCTAGGAAATCAGAAACAAATACGCGATGCGGATCGTGCGGGTAATCCATACCGCTTTGTAAAACGTTTAACCCTTCAATGATTAACACATCAGGACGATCCACTTTTTTCTTTTCGTCTGTAATGTCGTAAGTGATATGCGAATAGACAGGCACTTCTAAGTTAGGCTGGCCAGCTTTTACATCAGAAACAAATTCTACCAAGCGTTTGATATCGTAAGACTCGGGAAAGCCTTTACGATGCATGATGCCTTTATCTTCCAATACTTTCTTTGGATATAAGAAACCGTCTGTTGTCACTAAGGCCACTTTAGGGTGGTTCTCCCAGCGAGATAGCAGAGCCTTAAGAAGTCTCGCTGTCGTGCTTTTTCCTACTGCAACACTTCCCGCAATACCAATCACGAATGGCGGAGCGTGCTCTTCCGTATTTAGGAATTCCTGTAGAACGGAGTTGCGACTTTGGCGAGCTTGAACGTATAAATTCAATAGACGAGACAAAGGAAGGTAGATCTCTACCGCTTCCTCCATAGTGAGGTTTTCATTAATGCCTTGAAGCGCTTTTAAGTCGTCTTCAGAGAGTGTCATTGGAACAGAATTACGTAACTCTGCCCATTCAGCACGGTCAAATGACAAAAATGGACTCATGGATCTCTTTTATCCTTGGTTTCATAGAGAGCAAGAACATACAACAAGCTCCGAGCAAAGCAAACGACAAAGCTCGAAAGTTTGCTTTAAAAAGCGAGGTTTGTATGATTTTGCAGCAATCGATTCTAAAAAGTCGAATTTTACGATTTTTTTTAAAATAGCTATTGCAACCTAGAAAATCATTCAATAGAATGCGCACCACTTATGCCGACTTAGCTCAGTAGGTAGAGCAACTGACTTGTAATCAGTAGGTCACCAGTTCGATTCCGGTAGTCGGCACCATTCTTTCCTGTTTCATTAGAAGCAATTGTAGTAAGAATGGCATGAAATTTTGGAGGGGTTCCCGAGTGGCCAAAGGGAGCAGACTGTAAATCTGCCGGCACTGCCTTCGATGGTTCGAATCCGTCCCCCTCCACCATATTCTTTAGGAAATAGCTCTCAGAGTTACGTGTTGCGGGCATCGTATAATGGCTATTACCTCAGCCTTCCAAGCTGATGATGCGGGTTCGATTCCCGCTGCCCGCTCCACTCTAATTTGAGTGCTGATATAGCTCAGGTGGTAGAGCGCATCCTTGGTAAGGATGAGGTCGGCAGTTCGAGTCTGCCTATCAGCACCAGCTCTTAAAGTTATTTCCTTTTGATATAAGATTTACCAATTATCTTTTTTGGTTGCGTGGTCAATTCGGGCCACCTAAATCCGTACCTAGAGGGACTACTCATGTCTAAAGAAAAATTTGAACGTGTAAAACCGCACGTAAACGTTGGTACTATCGGCCACGTTGACCACGGTAAAACTACTCTAACAGCTGCTATCTGTACAACAC
>NZ_JAHGAC010000057.1:0-1005 GCF_030248355.1 Vibrio sp. B172a
GAGCGATTAGCTCAACTTGCATTTGGATGTTGTCGCCTGGCATTACCATTTCTACGCCTTCTGGTAGAGAGATGTCACCAGTTACGTCAGTTGTACGGAAGTAGAACTGTGGACGGTAGCCTTTGAAGAATGGAGTGTGACGACCACCTTCATCTTTAGAAAGTACGTATACTTCTGACTCGAACTTAGTGTGTGGAGTGATTGAACCAGGCTTAGCTAGTACTTGACCACGTTCAACTTCGTCACGCTTAGTACCACGTAGAAGTGCACCAACGTTCTCACCAGCACGACCTTCGTCAAGAAGCTTACGGAACATTTCAACACCAGTACATGTAGTAGTAGTAGTGTCTTTGATACCTACGATAGCAACTTCGTCACCTACGTTTAGGATACCACGTTCGATACGGCCAGTTACTACTGTACCACGACCTTGGATTGAGAATACGTCTTCGATAGGCATTAGGAATGGCATATCTACTGCACGCTCTGGCTCAGGGATGTATGAATCTAGCGCTTCTGCTAGTTCAACAATCTTAGCTTCCCATTGCTCTTCGCCGTTTAGTGCGCCTAGAGCTGAACCTTGGATAACTGGTAGGTCATCACCTGGGAAATCGTACTCAGATAGAAGTTCACGAACTTCCATTTCTACTAGTTCTAGTAGCTCTTCATCGTCAACCATGTCACATTTGTTCATGAATACGATGATGTATGGGATACCAACCTGACGGCCTAGTAGGATGTGCTCACGAGTTTGTGGCATTGGACCATCTGTCGCAGCAACAACTAGGATACCACCGTCCATCTGTGCAGCACCAGTGATCATGTTTTTAACATAATCCGCGTGTCCTGGACAGTCTACGTGTGCGTAGTGGCGAGTTGGAGTGTCGTACTCTACGTGAGAAGTAGCGATTGTGATACCGCGCTCACGCTCTTCTGGAGCGTTATCGATAGATGCGAAGTCACGAGCAGCACCGCCGTATACTTTAGCAAGTGTTGTACAGATAG
>NZ_JAHGAC010000058.1:0-1791 GCF_030248355.1 Vibrio sp. B172a
ACTGGGCGCCATTGGGTAGATACTGTATATTTCTATTTCATGATTAATTAAATAGGCGACATCGTCGCCTATTTAACAATTATTGTTTGTCTATCAAATATTCATCTAGAGATTTTCCTGCATCTAGCTGAACTTGAATTACTGATGGTGTTCGCCCCTGGCCTGTCCACGTTTTTTCTTTGCCATTATCATCAATGTACCGATATTTTGCAGGACGAGGTGAACGTTTAGTTTTAACCTTCGTTTTTGTTTGATTAGATAGAGCTTTAATTAAAGCATCAACATCAATGCCATTTTTCGTGATTTGTTTAGCTATTTCTTCAAGTTTCGCGTTTTGCTCTTCACGTTCTTCAAGCGCTGCTTTTTCGAGCTTTTTTCGCTCGAGTGCTACAGTGGTTAGTTTATCGAGTGCTTCTTCTAACTGCTCCAAAGTTAACTCGCGTGAGAATGCTCGCAGAGAGCGAATATTAAGCAATGTTTTTAACATTTCCGACACAATTAAATTCCTTTCATTATTTGGTTTATTAATAAGATACATATTATATCAGTGTTATTGAAGATTGAATTTGTTTTTATCTGTTTATTTTATTGGTTTGTCTAAGTGATAGTTAGAGCGGCAATGATACTTAGTCAAAAATCGCTGAGTTTATAGCATTAGACAATATGCCGATTTAAGCTTTGTTAAGCTAAATAAAGAAACATTCTGTCAAGTGAAAGGTAGAGGTCCCTATTGATTGTCTTAATCGTAGGTTTAAAAATTTTTGTTACTTAGCGGTATCGATTCTGATATGGGGATATATATTAGGCGCGGACACAAGATTACGCTTACTCTTCGATTTGGAAGACGTGAGCAAGTAAGTGTAGCCGTATCTTCCAAGAGGTAGGATTATCAAATGAAGGAAAATAAAAATTTCGCTGATTAGTTTGATGAGTTATTTAGTATTTTCTGCAACATAACAGAAGTTATCTATAGAAATGATAATAATCTGACCATGAAAATTGAAGCAATATTAAAATTATGAAATAATGTAACAAAGTGTTACTTGAGATTTTGTAAAATGCTTGACTTTATCTTCATTACGCTTGCATATTATTATGCAACATTATTAATATAAAATATCTAATATGAATAAATCAATTGTCAGTGAAATAATTAGTAATTCAAGAACGCAAATTCTTATTTCAAAGAATTTTCTATATTTTTCAAATTTAGAAATGGATTTTAATTTAAGAGATTTCAATTCTATATTTGAGAATAATATAGTAATTTTAAAGTCAAACAACTATGTGTCTTATGGAGAAGGCTTAATAGAAAATAAAACCAATCATGGTATTTTTTCCTTTTCAGGTGATCTTGATGTAAAAATAGAGAGGCTAGATAAAGTTATTGTCGTCAATCTTGGTGTTTTTTCTGAAATTATCGACATAAATGCTATAAAAGGCTTTATAAGTAATGAACATATAAATACGGTTACCGAATTATTTGATAAAATATCATCTCCTAGTGAGAATATATATGAAATATTGGCCATAGCAAACATCTTTGCGATTGATTTAATAAACAAAAGAATCTGATGTTGTTTAAATGTTATTTTTAGATTTCGTTAGCCGTTTTTAATATGCTCTTATTCTCTAGGCTTATTTTTATCATAAAATAAATGTCTTATTAATTGCTATCTTCATTTTTGGTTCGGAATTTAACTAAGTACCTTATTATCAACAAAGCAAGTTAAGACACAATAGTGAAGCCGATAGGTGATCTATGGTGAATAGTTTGAAAACTGCCACATC
>NZ_JAHGAC010000059.1:0-712 GCF_030248355.1 Vibrio sp. B172a
ATTGGTGATATGCCAATGCTACTGCAGGCTAAATTGCTGCGTGTGCTACAAGAACGTAAAGTTCGCCCAATCGGCACCAGCAAAGAGATTGATGTGGACGTGCGCGTAATCGCCGCAACCCACTGTAATCTTATGCAGCAAATCAAAGATGGCGGATTCCGTGCCGATTTGTTCTATCGTTTGAATGTCTTCCCGATTACATTGCCACCTTTAAGAGCACGCAAGTCGGACATCCTCCCTCTCGCAGAGCACTTCGTGCAACACACCACAAACACGCTTGGTTTACCGCAAGCGCCAGGGTTAAGTGCCAACGTCCGTAAACAGCTTCTTGCGTACCCATACCCAGGTAACGTGCGTGAGCTCAAAAACATCATCGAACGCTCGGTCCTGCTGTCCGATTTTGAAACCATTACTCACATTGAGTTTGGTGAACAAATCCCAGAAGATACGCCAAGTATTGAAGTAAAAGCGGCATCACCTGCCCCAGAACAACCTGCTTACGAGCCAGCACAAGCTGACTTGGAAGACGCTTCAATGGGCCTTAAGGACGTTGTCAGCCAATACGAGCGCACAGTGATCATCGATTGCTTAAATGCCTGCAATTGGCACACCAAGAAAGCAGCTGAGCAATTGGCACTTCCAATGAGCACACTCAACCATAAAATGAAGAAATACGATATTTCTGCAGCTGGTTAAGCGAGAAGCGAGAAGC